>JAEZHS010000287.1 GCA_023436825.1 Pseudomonadota bacterium
CGGTGGCGGAGCCGCACCGCGTCCCGGCGGCGGCGCGCAGGCCGCTGCACCACCGCCGCCGTCACCCGCTGCGCCGCCGGCGGCGGCGGGCGGCAACGCCGATCAAATGTACCACGACGCCATGAAGAAGCTGCAGGACGGCGATAATGCCGGCGCCGAGCGCGCCTTCAAGACGTTCCTGCAGGCCAATCCCAAGCACACGCTGGCGGGCAATGCGCAGTACTGGCTGGGCGAGAGCTACTATGCGCGCAAGGACTACCAGAACGCCATGACGGCGTTCGCCGAGGGCTACAAGAGCTACAAGACCAGCCCCAAGGGCCCCGACAACCTCCTGAAGCTCGGCATCACGCTCGCCGTGATGGGCCGCAAGGCCGATGCCTGCCAGGTCTTCGCCAAGTTCAGCCAGGACTATCCGCGCGCCACCGACCTGCAGAAGCGCCGCGTCGACCAGGAGCGCCACAAGAACGGCTGCGGGTGAGCACGACCGACAACCGACTTATCGACGCTGCGGAGTTCGCCCGCCTGATGGCGCCGTTCGAGCCGTTCGAACGCGCGCCCGTGGTTGCCGTCGCCGTGTCCGGCGGACGCGATTCGCTGGCCCTGGCGTTGCTGGCCCGGCAGTGGGCCGCCGCGCGCGGTGGTCGGATCGTCGGGCTGGTCGTCGATCATGCGCTGCGCCTGGAATCGGCGGCGGAGGCAGCGACGACCGAGGCGCTGCTTGGACGCCACGGCTGCGATGTCGAGATCCTGCGCTGGTCCGAAGCCAAGCCGCGCGCTGGCCTCCAGGATGCCGCCCGTACGGCACGCTACCGGCTGCTGCGCGAAGCGTGTCACAGACTAGGCATTCTCCATCTGCTGGTCGCTCATCATGCCGACGACCAGGCCGAGACGGTGACCATGCGCGCCGCGCGGCGGAGCGGGCCCGATGGTCTTGCCGGCATGTCGGCGGCGGTCGAGCTCCCGGAGGTGCGGCTGTTGCGGCCGCTGCTCGGAGTTCACCGGGCGCGCCTCACCGCGACGCTGCTTGCTCGCGGCGTGCCGTGGCTCGACGATCCCTCCAATGCCGATCTGCGCTTCGAGCGGGCAAGGCTGCGGGCGGCCCGCCTGCCGGCGACGCCGGCCGCCGATCGGGGGCGGTCAACGCGCGAACTGAAGCTTGCCGCGGTCTCGGTCGAGGTTCTGGAGATCTCGCCGGCCCGCGACGTGGCCATCGACCGGTCGGCCTTCGCTCGCCTGGGGCACGACCAGCAGGCGAGACTGCTGAGCCGGGTGGTCCAGGCGGTCGCCGGCGGCGATCACCCACCGCGACGGGACCGGCTGGACCGGGCAATCGACCGCCTGTGCGGCCCGGTAGCCCGCGGAAAGTCCGGCCTTGCGCAGGATTTCACCCTGTCTGCATGTAGGTTGCTGCTGCGCCAAGTGCCGCAAAGCCGCCGGCTGCGGTGGATTGTTCGGCCCGAGCATGGCAGGAGAGATGGCAGAAACGGGGCGCAGCCCCTGATTCCGGCTGCTTTTTTTGCTTGCGGCGCGTCTCTTTCTACCCATCTAGAATGAACTCTCATCCTGTTGGAAAACACCCGTGAACCCTTTCAACCGTAACGCTGCCCTGTGGATTGTCATCGTGCTGCTTCTGGCGCTGCTCTACAGCGTCTTCCAGGGCGGAGCGACCCGGTCGGCAGGCAACACGGTTTCCTATTCGGACTTCGTGCGCGCCGTCGAGCAGCGCCAGGTCCAGGACGTCCGCATCCAGGGCAACACCATCACCGGCACCTTCCGCGAGCCGCGCAACGGCGTGCAGAAGTTCGCGACCTACGTGCCCAGCACCCCGGTCGACGAGCAGCTGATGCCGATGCTGATCAAGAACGTCGACCGCGTCGACGCCGGGCCGGCGGAGGAGGGCGTCAACCTCGGCTCCATCTTCGTGAGTTGGTTGCCGGTGCTGGTTCTTGTCGGTGTCTACATCTTCTTCCTGCGCCAGATGCAGAGCGGCACCGGCCGCGCCATGGGCTTCGGCAAGTCGCGGTCGCGCCTGCTGACCGAGAAGCACGGCCGCGTCACCTTCGAGGACGTTGCCGGCATCGACGAGGCCAAGGCCGAGCTCGAGGAGATCGTCGACTTCCTGAAGGACCCGCAGAAGTTCCAGCGCCTGGGCGGCAAGATCCCCAAGGGCTGCCTGCTGGTCGGCCCGCCGGGTACCGGTAAGACCCTGTTGGCCCGCGCCATCGCCGGCGAAGCCAACGTGCCGTTCTTCACGATCTCGGGCTCCGACTTCGTCGAGATGTTCGTGGGCGTCGGCGCCAGCCGCGTGCGCGACATGTTCGAGCAGGCCAAGAAGAATGCACCCTGCATCGTGTTCATCGATGAAATCGACGCCGTCGGCCGCCATCGTGGCGCGGGCCTCGGCGGCGGCAACGACGAGCGCGAGCAGACGCTGAACCAGTTGCTGGTCGAGATGGACGGCTTCGAGTCGAACGAAGGCGTCATCCTGATCGCCGCCACCAACCGTCCCGACGTGCTCGATCCCGCGCTGCTGCGGCCGGGCCGCTTCGACCGTCAGGTCATCGTGCCCAATCCCGACGTCGGCGGCCGCGAGAAGATCCTCAAGGTCCATATGCGCAAGGTGCCGCTGGCGCCCGATGTCGAGCCGCGCGTGCTGGCGCGCGGTACGCCGGGCTTCTCGGGCGCCGACCTCGCCAACCTGGTGAACGAGGCCGCTCTTCGCGCGGCCCGCGTCGGCAAGCGACTGGTCACCATGGGCGACTTCGAATACGCCAAGGACAAGGTCCTGATGGGCACCGAGCGCCGCTCGATGGCCATGACCGACGAGGAGAAGAAGCTCACGGCCTACCATGAGGCGGGCCATGCGCTGGTCGCCATGCACGTGCCGAAGAGCGATCCGCTGCACAAGGTCACGATCATCCCGCGCGGCCGCGCGCTGGGCGTGACCATGCAGCTGCCCGAGCGCGACCATCTCAGCCATACCAAGCAGTTCCTGGAATCGCGCCTGGCCATCATGTTCGGCGGCCGGATCGCCGAGGAGATCATCTTCGGACCGGAGAACGTCACCACCGGTGCGGCGAGCGACATCCAGGTCGCCACGCAGACCGCGCGCGGCATGATCACCGCCTACGGCATGTCCGAGAAGCTCGGCCGCGTACGCTACCAGGCCAACGAGCAGGAAGTATTCCTGGGCCACGCCGTGACCCAGACACAGAACGTGTCGGAGGCCACCGCCCAGCTCATCGACCAGGAGGTCCGCCGCCTGATCGAGGAAGCCGAAGGCAAGGCGCGCCAGATCCTGACAGACCATCTGGAAGACCTGCATCTCATCGCCAAGGCGCTGCTCGAGTACGAGACGCTCTCCAACGACGAGATTGGCCAGATCCTGCGGGGCGAGAAGATCGTGCGCGACGATACCGGTGGCGCGGGCCACACCGACCGCCGCCGTCGCGCGTCGGTGCCGACCAGCTCCGGGCAGGGCGCCGGCCCGTCACCTGGCGCCAATCCCGAGCCGCAGCCGGGGGTGTGACGCGAGCGTTTGCCGGCGTCGCCCTCGATCGCCCGAGGATCATGGCGATCGTCAATGTGACGCCGGACTCCTTTTCCGACGGCGGGCAACGCCTCGACCCAGCGCAGGCCATCGACGATGGCCTGCGTTTCGTTTCCGAGGGGGCCGACATCGTCGATGTCGGCGGCGAGTCGACACGGCCCGGTTCGCGCCCGGTCGATGCCGATGAGGAGCTGCAGCGCGTCCTGCCCGTGGTCGAGGGCCTGGCCAGGCGTGGCCTCGTTGTCTCGATCGACACACGGCGAGCTGGCGTCGCGCGTGCCTGTCTCGACGCGGGTGCGCGCATCGTGAACGACGTATCCGCCCTCGAGGACGACCCCGCCCTCATGCCGCTGGTTGCTGAACGCGGAGCGCCGCTGATCCTGATGCATCGCCGTGGCCGGCCCGAGGAAAAGTACATCGTTCCGCCCTATGCCGATGTCGTCGGCGAGGTCCGCCATTTCCTGGTGCGGCGCGCCGAGGCCTGCCAGGCCGCCGGCATCGCTCGCGACTGCATCGCCATCGATCCCGGCCTGGGCTTTGGAAAGAACGTCGAGGAGAACGTCGCCTTGATCGCCGGGGCGGGGCAGTTGGCCGATGCCGGCTATCCTGTGCTGATCGGCGCCTCGCGCAAGAGCTTCATCGGCCGGTTGACCGGCGTCGAGGAGCCGCGCCGGCGCGATCCGGCCTCGGTGTGGCTGGCCGTCGAGGCGACCCGGCGCGGGGCAGCCTTTGTGCGCGTCCACGACGTCGCCGGTACGCGGCAGGCCCTCGCGGTTTCGCACGCGATGCGATAAAGTTACAGTCCATGTCACGACATCTCTTCGGCACCGATGGCGTTCGCGGCCGCGCCAACGCCGAGCCAATGACCGCGGAGATCGCCATGCGCATCGGCATGGCGGCGGGCCAGGTCTTCAACCGCGGCGACCATCGCCATCGCGTTGTCGTCGGCAAGGACACTCGGCTCTCCGGCTACATGATCGAGCAGGCCATGACGGCGGGCTTCCTGTCGGTCGGGGTGGACGTGCTGTTGCTCGGCCCGGTGCCGACTCCGGCCGTCGGCTTCCTGACGCGCTCGATGCGCGCCGATGTCGGGGTGATGATCTCGGCCTCGCACAATCCCTACGAGGACAACGGCATAAAGCTGTTCGGGCCCGATGGCTTCAAGCTCTCGGACGCCGTCGAGGCGCAGATCGAAGCGCTGGTCGCGTCGCCGCGTGACATCCGGCTCGCTGGATCCAGCATGATCGGCCGGGCGAAGCGGCTCGACGATGCCGACGGCCGCTATATCGAGGCGGTGAAGGCGTCGGTAAGGGGCAATCTCGACCTCACCGGTTTGAAGATCGTCGTCGATTGCGCCAATGGGGCAGCCTACAAGGTAGCGCCGACCGTATTGTGGGAGTTGGGCGCCGAGGTGATCTCGATCGCGGTGTCGCCCGACGGCTTCAACATCAACGGCAATTGCGGCTCGACCTATCCGCAGGTGCTGCAGGAGCACGTGGTGATGCACGGCGCCGATATCGGCATCGCTCTCGATGGCGATGCCGATCGCGTCGTGCTGGCCTGCGAGCACGGTCGCCTGATCGACGGCGACCAGCTCATGGCGACCATTGCCGACCACTGGGCGAAGGACGGCCGGCTGGCCGGCGGCGGCCTGGTCGCCACCGTGATGTCGAACCTCGGGCTGGAGCGCTATCTCGGGGAGCGCAAGCTCACGCTGGTGCGCGCCGCCGTGGGCGACCGCTACGTGCTCGAGCGCATGCGCGCCGACGGCTACAATCTCGGCGGCGAGCAGTCCGGCCACATCATCATGATCGACCACGCCACGACCGGCGACGGCCTGATGGCGGCTCTCCAGGCGCTGGCGGCAATGCTCAAGGCCGGCAAGCCGGCGAGCGAGACCTTCCGTGCCTTCGAGCCGGTGCCCCAGCTCCTGAAGAACGTGCGGGTCGGCGACGCCAACGCGGCCCTCGCCGCGGCCTCGGTGGCGCAGGCGATCGCCGATGCCGAGGCGCGGCTCGGCACGGCCGGGCGCATCCTGGTGCGCAAGTCCGGCACCGAGCCCTTGATCCGCGTCATGGCCGAAGGCGACGATTCGGACCTCGTACGTACCGTGGTCGACCAGATCATCGAGGCGATCCCCCGGGTGAAGGCCTCGGCATGAAAGGTCGTGTCCTGATCGTCGCCGGCTCGGACTCCGGCGGCGGGGCGGGCATCCAGGCGGACATCAAGGCGGTCACCGCGATGAACGCCTTTGCCGCCACCGCCATCACCGCCCTGACGGCACAGAACACCGAGGGCGTTCACGGCGTCGTGCCGATCGAGCCTGCCTTCATCGCCCAGCAGATCGAGGTCGTGTTGACCGATATCGGCGCCGACGCGCTCAAGACCGGCATGCTGCATAGCGCCGAGGTGATCGGCGTCGTCGCGGCCGCTCTGAAGAAGCATGCGCCCGGCGTGCCGCTGGTGGTCGATCCCGTGATGGTGGCCAAGGGCGGCCATCGCCTGCTGCTGAGCGAGGCCGAGGCGGCGTTGCGTGATACGCTGCTGCCGATGGCGGCGCTGATCACGCCCAACCTGCCCGAGGCCGAGGTGCTGGCGGGCTTTCCGGTGCGCAATGAGGCCGACATGCGCCGCGCCGCCGAGCGGCTGGCCGGGCTCGGTGTCAAAGGGGTACTGCTGAAGGGCGGGCATCTCGAGGGCGACACGGTCGTCGACCTCCTGCTGCAGGACGGCCGCTTCGAACGTTTCGCCGATCCGCGCATCAGGTCCAAGCATACCCATGGCACGGGTTGCACGCTCGCCTCGGCCATCGCCGCGGGTCTCGCGCAGAAGATGAGCCTGGGCGACGCCGTCGCGCGGGCGCGCGCCTTCGTGCGAGAGGCCATCGAGACCGCACCCGTGTTCGGCCGCGGCCACGGCCCACTCAATCACGCCGTGGCGGTGAAGTCTTAGCTGGGGGCGCGCCACTGG
>JAEZHS010000295.1 GCA_023436825.1 Pseudomonadota bacterium
CCCTTCACGGGCGCGGGCGCCGCCGTCAACTCGGCAATGGGAGGGCACACGCCGATCGTGTTCACATCGCTGCCACCCATCGTGCCGCAAATCAAGGAGGGCCGGCTGCGGGCGCTCGCCGTGATGAGCAACAACCGGGCCCCGGTGTTGGCGGATGTCCCGACCATCGTCGAGCTCGGCTACCCCGACCTCACCGGCGAAGGATGGTTCGCCTTCCTGGCGCCGGCCGGCACCCCGAAGGCCATCCTCTCGCTCCTTCAGCAGCAGATCGTGAAGGCCATGGCTCTGCCCGACGTGAAGGAGCGGCTTGCCGCGCTCGGCTACGAGACGGTCGGCAACACGCCCGAGCAATGCGCCGAGCAGTTCAAGCGAGAAGGCGCCAAATGGACGACGGTCGTCCAACAAGCGGGCATCAAGGCCGAGTAACGCTTCTCGTGTTGAGCAGACCCTAGCCAGAAGCGTCACGCTTGATCAATCGGTAGCATGCCAAGCGAAGTCCGTCCTGCCTGAGCGTGTAGTCTTCCGGCCGTATCCAGGGCGGTCTTTGTTGATGGCGTCGGAGCTGCTCGGAAAACTGGGCTGGAATGTGCTCGAGCACAGCGCTCGCTTCGTCCAGTCGCCCCATATGGGCCAGGCAGGCAGCCATCAATTCATATGCCGGGGCTAGTCCCGGGCGCAGCCGAAGAACCTGGCGCAAGGTCTCAAGCGCCGCATCGAACTTTCGCGCGCTCAATTGAATGAACGCGGTCCACAGGGTCCAGAGCCAAGTGAGCGGATCGTGGGGGCTGGCTCGCATTGCCTGGCGCAGTCGATCGAGCGCTTCATCGCGATGCCCGCCAAAGCCGAGTACACAGCCGAGCATGCTGATTACGAACGCGTTGTTCGGATTGAGGGCAAGCGCGGTGCGGGCCTCAGCGATCGCCGCCTCCCATTCGCTGCCCCACATCAGCATGTGCGCCAGGACAGCGTGCGCCATTGCGTCCTTGTCGTCGAGCGAAACGGCGAGGAGTGCCTCGTCACGCGGGATCCCTTGAACCTCCTCGAACGGGCGGTGGGAGTAATGCCAGACGTCCCATTGCAGGGCCAGCGCATATCCATAGTGACCGGGGGCGAAATTCGGGTCTAGGGCGATGGCCCGGCGGAAAAAGGTCAGGGCCGTTTGATTCTCCTCGGGCCCATACTTGTAGAAATGCCAAAGGCCACGTTGATAGGCTTCCCACGCGTCAAGCCGATCCGGCGGCTTGCGCAGCGCGCGCTGCCGTTCGGCTTCGGCGAGTGCCGGTTCAATGAGCGCGGCGACGCTGGCCGTGATTTCATCCTGTACCGTAAAGATATCGCTGAGATCGCGGTCGTAACGCTCCGCCCAGACGTGCGCACCCGAGATCGCGTCGATCAGCTGCGCAGTGATGCGCACCCGGTTACCGCCCTTCCTGACCGACCCCTCGAGGACGTAGCGCACGCCCAGTTCGCGGCCGACCTGCCTGATGTCAACGGCGAGGCCCTTGTAGGCAAACGAGCTGTTGCGCGCGACAACAAACAGCGACTTGAAGCGCGACAGCGCCGTGATGATGTCCTCGGCCAGGCCATAGGCGAAGTATTGCTGCTCCGGATCGTCGCCAATGTTGTGAAACGGAAGGACGGCAATCGAAGGCTTATCGGGCAGCGGGAGAGCCGCCTCATTTGGAGAGCTTGGCGCACCGATCGGGCCTGGGGCAGGCGCCGCCCCCGTCTGGAGCCGAACACTGCCGACAAAACGGTATCCCCACCGGGAGCTGGTACGGATCAGCCGCTGTGCCTTCCCATCGTCTCCAATCGCGTTGCGCGCCGCATTGATGGCATGGGTGAGGGCGGAGTCCGAGACGATCCGGCCACCCCATACTTGGGCGATGAGGTCGTCCTTGCTGACCACCCGATGCCGGTTCTCGATCAGGTGGATCAGCAGGTCGAAGACCTTGGGTTCGACCTTCACCGAAGCGCCATTGCGTGACAGTTCCCGCCGCACGGGATCAAGCACGTGATCGTCGAATTGGATTGCCAAGGCGCAACAACCCCCTCTGGCCCGACCCGTCGCTTCGTTACGTTCGGCGTTTGGCCGGAATATCCAAAGAATAACACAAGAATTCCGTCAGTACTTCCCGCTCCCTGATGCGGACACTCCTGCATTCGCCTTTCCATTTCAATGGACGATGGACTGAGGAGATATGCCATGACCAAGGTTCAAGCCGTGCGCCGCCATGTGCTTCGCGGCGCCGCTCTGGCTGGCAGCCTTGTGGTCGCAGCAGGCTCCAGCAACATATTCGGCACTGCTCGCGCGCAATCGGTGCGAAAGACCTTCGTTCTTGTCCACGGTGCGTTTTGCGGCAGCTGGATCTGGCGCCGGGTCGCTGACCAGCTTGAGCAGAGGGGTCACAAAGTATTCGCTCCAGCCCTGACCGGCTTGGGCGAGCGTTCGCATTTGCTGAGAAAGGACGTCGATCTGGACACCCACACCGCCGACGTCGTCAACCTGATCAAATGGGAGAGCCTCGATCACATCTGCCTTGTAGCATGGTCCTATGCGGGCTTCGTAGGTTCGGGCGCACTCGAAAGCATCGGAAGTCGCGTCTCCTCAATCGTGTGGCTCGATGCCTTTCTACCTGCCAATGGACAAAGGGTGGCGGACGTCACTGCGTTTGGTAAGGCCGTCCAGGCTGCCGCTGACAAGGGTGAAGTGGGCTTTGGCGGATCGGCGAAGATTCCGGCGATTTTTGTTGCCGAACGCGATCAGGCATTTGCCGAGTCTAAGGTAACTCCGCAGCCGATCGGCACCTTTCTCCAGCCGATCAGGCTGTCCGGGGCGCTCGAAAAGGTGGCGAAGAAAACATACATTCGCCTCCCAAAGCTCCCGCAACCGGCCTACGACAAGGCGCTAGCGGACTGCAAAAGCGACAAGTCCTGGGCCACATTCGAGCTGCCGGAGGTGGGGCACATGGCCATGCTCGATGCGCCGGGCCGCGTTAGCGACTTGATACTGCAAGGCGCGTGAAGCGCGCGCCGACCTTCTGGTCGGTCCGCCCTGGTCCAAGTCTAGTCATCGCAGCGTGCCGCAGCTCGTTCGGCGGCTGTGGTCGCCTCGGCAACCGCCTGGGTCAGCCGGCCGCCATAGCCGGAGCGCACGGCGCCGATGGCGAACACGCCGGGCGAGGCCGTCTCGAAGGCGGCATCTGTGACCACGAAGCCACGCGCGTCGCGCCCGACGTCGGCCGGCAGCAGGCCGGCATTGGGTTCCAGGCCGACGAACACGAACAGGCCACTGCAGGCTAAAACCTCCTCGCCGCCTGCCTCTTTGTCGCGCACGCGCACGCCTTCGACGCCCTTGTCGCCCAGGACCTCGACGATCTCGCTCGCCCAGCGCAGCTTGAAGCGTTCGTCGTCCGCGACGCGCGAGACGTAGCTGCGCCGCGCGCGGAACATCTCGCCGCGCGTCACGATCGTGATGGAGCGCGCAAATTCGGCGAGATGGATCGCCTCCGAGAGGGCTGCATCGCCGCCGCCAGCTACGACAACCTCGGCATCGCGGTACAGACCACCGTCGCACCAGGCGCATTGCGACACGCCACGGCCGGTGAGTTTGTCCGCACCGGGAACGCCAAGCGTACGCAGCGAAGCGCCGGTGGCCACGATGACCTGCTTTGCTCGCCAGGTGCCATCAGGACCACTCAGCGTCCTGGCCGCAGATCCCTCGATCTTGTCTATGCGCGACGGCAGGAGAGCAACACCGAGCTCCTCGTTGCGGCCAAGCAGGCCTGCCGCCAGCTCGGCGCCACCCACGGCACCCGCCGACGGCCAGCCATCGAGCGCTCCCACGTTCATCACCAGGCCGCCCGGCATGCCGTCGGCGATGAAGTGGCCCACCGAGACGCCGGCCAGCGCGGCGTGATGGGCCGCCGTGAGGCCGGCGATGCCGCCGCCGATCACGGCGATGTCGAAACTCGTTCCGGCCACGTTGCCCTGCTCCCTACTTTTCGACCAACGCTGCCGCGCTCTCGCGCGCGTCCGCGAGCAGCGTCGCCCAGTCCGCCGGCAGCCGCACCTCGCGCGTGATGCAGGCCGGCGGGAAACCCCAGGAGGGGCAATAGGCATTCTGCGGGATCGGGATGTCGCCACCCGCGACCACCAGCACGATGTCATCGGGCGAGCGCGCGGCGGGGATGTTGCCCGCCTTGGCGGCCTCCTCCACCCAATCCGGCCAGCGGCGGCCGGCAACGATGCGCTCGGTCAGCCAGGACTTCTGCCAGTCCTGGCGACGCCAGCGCCCATGCTCCCAGAGGTAGCGCCGCACGTCGTCCTTGCTCATGCCGCGGCGCGCGCAGTCGGCTGCGACCGCGGGCGCGATCAGAACAGTTGGCTTGCCGCTCCACAGGATGCCAAAGCCCGACGCCGCCGTTCCCATGACGCTCGCGATCTCGGCCAGGAAGCCGGTGACGTTGATCACGCCCTCGGCGCGCGCCACCGTTACCGCGTTCGTCGGCTGCAACGGCGCCCATGGACTCTGCGCCTCGTTCTCGGCGAGGCAGAGCGTGTAGCGGCCTGGCTGGCCAAGCCCCGCGAAGGCGACCGCGCCCGGCCAGCCGCCACCGATATTGTGCATGACCAGCCGCAAGGCGCGACCGATCGTGGCGTTGGCCTGCCAGCCGGGCCCTAGCACGCCGAAGCTCGCATTGACGTCGAGCTCGCGCGCCACCGGCCCGTTGACGATCAGCATCGGCGTGACGTTCTCGTCCGTCGTCTGCACGCCGCGCATGTTGAAGTCGGGATCGAGCACGCACTCGACCGCCGCCAGCACCACCGGCAGGTATTCCGGCCGGCAGCCTGCCATCACGGCATTGGCCGCGACCTTCTCGACGGTGGCGAGCCCCTTCAAGGGCTCGACCTCGCCCAGCACCTCGGTCGGCGCGCGGTCGGTGAAGGCGAGCGCCTGCTTCACCCGCGCCACGGTCGGCGGCACGACCGGAAGGCCGTCGCTCCAGCCGCGCCGCAGGAACAGCTCCTGCAGGCGATCTTCTACACGCGGCCCGCGTACGACCTCGATGCGCTGGCGTGGGAAGTCGGCGGCGAGCGGGACCTTGGCTGAAAGCCCCTGCTCGGCCGCGCGCTGCTTCAGCGTGTCGTCGATCCAACCGCCGGCAGCCTGCTGGCCCGCAGGGAGCACGATCCAGAGGCTGCTGTCGTCGCTCATACCTGGGCTTCGCTCAACTTCATCCGCCACCCCTTCGGAAGCTTCACGCTCCTGGTCGTCGGGAAGCCCAGCATGCCGTTGTGTACGAAGAGATAGCAGTTCGAGCGCAGCGGATCGCCCGACACCGCGATCATGATGTGCTCCGGCTTGGTCACCACCGGCACCAGCCGGTTGGGATCGTTGCCGGCGAAGACCTTGGGGATCTTGCCCAGCCGCACCCAGTCGTTCAGCGTGCGCTTGCCGGGCACCAGGTTGGTCCAGCCCCAGAGATACTTCTCGAAGAGATGCGCCGGCATGCGCGCATTCTCGAACAGCCAATTCTGGACGTCCTGCTTGGTCATGGTCTTGGCGATCGTCTCGGCGATCAGCGGGCTCAACACCAGCAGCGGCCGGTAGGTGCCGGTCGCCATGCCTACGGTGAAGATCACTTCCCAGCCGGAATGGGTCACCAGCGCATTGCCGAGATAGGGCAGCACCTTCTCCGCATTGTCGCCGAACACCGAGACGATGACGTTGCCGCCGGTGAAGCGCGATATGGTGACGGCACTCTCGCCCGCCGGCGCGCCCATGTCGGCCGCTACGGTGGGCCATTTCATCCTGGCCAGGCTGTCCTCGTTCTCCGCCAGCACCACACGCCAGGTGTTGCCGAACGTGCCCTTGTCGTTCTGATGCAGCAGGAAGCCCGCGACGTTGCGCAGGTAGAGGCGCCAGAAGCGGCCGATCGAGGTGTTGGGCTGGAAGCCGTCGCGCAGCGCGCCCTGCTCGTAGTTGAAGCCAAGCTGCTTGATCAGCGGCCCGTTCAGCACGATCAGGGTCTCCGCGCCCGGCGTGTTGCCGGAATGCTCGACGCCGTACTGCGGATCGGCCATCGCTTCGGCCAGTGCCACCAGGATCGGCATGTACTCGGGCCGGCAGCCCGCCATCACGCCGTTGACCGCGACGTTCCACACCGTGGCCATGCGGTTGTCGGGCAGCAGCTTGCCGATCGCATGGTCCGGCGGCAGATCGGTGAAGGCCAGAAACTCGGCGATCTTCTCCTTGGTCGGCGGCACGATCGGCAGGCCGTCGCTCCAGCCGTTCTCGAGGAACAGGCGATTGACCTCCTCGAAGCTGCCCTTGAACACGATGTCCTGGGGATCGGGATCGGCCGCGACCTGCACGGCGGCGACGTCGCCGGTGAGGTTGCGGATCACATGCTCGACCGTCGTGCCGAGCACGTTGGTACGGAGCTCGTCGGCCGACTGCACGTCGACGTGTCCCGGCACCGTCGCCAGCGCGAGATTGGGGTACCCCAGCCCCACCGAGGTCGTCTTGGCCTGGCCCAGAAAGCCCTCGCAGCAAAGCGAGGAGGTGGGCACGCCGGCCTGTTCTGCTACTGCGCTGACCCGCAACACGGCGGGTGTGCAGCTTCCTCAACACCCCATGCCGGAGACGACCGCGTCGATGTTCATCGACTTGATCT
>JAEZHS010000350.1 GCA_023436825.1 Pseudomonadota bacterium
TGGCGACGGTCACGCCGTCAGCCGTGGAGCCCGAAGGCGGGCGGACGCTGCCCGGCAAGGTCTGGCTGTTGCTGCGCATGACCGGCGAGAGCTTCATCGCCGACGATGCCTGGAGCCGCGGCGCCTCGATCGCCTACTTCACGCTGTTCTCCGTGGCGCCGACGCTTCTGGTGGTGATCGCCGTTGCCGGGCTGGTGTTCGGCCAGGACGCGGCTCAAGGGGCGATCGTCGATCAGCTCGGCGGCTTGATGGGACGGGCGACGGCCGAAGCCGTGCAAGCCATGATCCGCAGCGCGTCCGACCACATGAGCGGCACCTGGGCTACGGTGATCGGCTTGGTCGCGATCCTGCTCGCCACGACCGGCGTGTTCGGCGAGGTCCAGGCGTCACTGAATACCGTGTGGGAGGCCAAGTCGCGCCGCTCGACCCTGTCGCGCCTGGTGCGGGCGAGGCTTGCCAGCCTCGGCCTGGTCATCGCCTTCGGCTTCGTGCTCATGGTGTCGCTGGCCGTCAGTGCCGCGCTCACCGCGCTCATGACTTTCCTGCACGGCGTTTTTCCCGTGCTGGAAGCCGGTCTGGCCGTGATCGATTTCGTGCTGTCGATCGTGCTGATTTCTGCGCTCTTCGCGGCCATGTACAAAGTGCTGCCCGACACGCCAATCGCGTGGCGGGACGTCATCGTCGGAGCCGTCTGCGCCACCCTGCTGTTCGCCGCTGGCAAGTACCTGATCGCGCTCTATATCGGAGAGAGCAACATCGCCTCGAGCTTCGGCGCGGCCGGAGCGCTGATCGTGCTGCTGCTCTGGATCTTCTATTCGGCGCAGATCTTCCTGCTGGGGGCCGAGTTCACCCGCGCCTGGGCCTGTGTCTTTGGCAGCCGTTGCGCGCCCAAGGCTGGCTGAGCCTGGTGTGGCCGAGAGGTCACTATTGGCTTGATTCCGCTGAATCGCCCCGGACCGTCCCGTTTACGCCTCCTCTGCGCGCAACGCTTTGGCCGTCGGCGCCGTTCTTCCATCGGTGGTGGTGCAGAACCCCGGACAAGAGATGAAACGTGGTATTCTCGTAGCGACCTTGATGGTGACGGCGGCCGGTGTTGCCAGTGCCAACCTGTTGACGTCGGCATCGGCGCCTCGGGATGTGACGTCTCCGTTACCGCAGGCGCAGCCGGCAACCGAAGCGCCGGCAGCCGCCGCCAGGAGCGGCGACGGCAGAGCCGGTCTCGACCACAAGACGCGCGCCCAGCCTGCGCCGGCACCGAACACGCCGCCCAAGGTCGTGGCCTCGCAGAGCACGCACAAGGCCTTGGTGGAGCCGCAGCAGGCGCCGGTGCCGTTCCGGATGAAGCCACGGCCGCCGGTCAATCTGCCGCCCGTCGCAGAGAAGGCGGATGAGGCCAAGGCAGCAGAAAAGCCTGCGCAAACGTCGTCCGATCCTGTCGGCGATATCGCCAGCGAGAACGCCGCCCGCGCCGCCATCGAGGCGGACGGCTACAAGGGCGTCAAGGTGCTGCGCAAGGGCGCCAACGGCGTCTGGCATGCCAGTGGGCTGCGCGGCGCGACGACGGTGATGCTGACGGTCGATGCCAGCGGCTCCGTGTCAGCCGACTAGAGGCCTACTGTCATCTCGAGTGTAGCGAGGGACCTTTGAAGCCAGAGGAAAAAGGTCCCGCGCTTACGCTCGGGATGACGGCATTGCCAATATTCGGCACTTGTGATTCCGGACACCAGATCTGGCGTCCTTGCCCGCTTCACACGCCATACTTGGGCCCTCTACGGCACGCAAAAATTCGCGAAAATGAAACCTGTCTACTTAAGTTATTTACATCTGGCACTAAAGTTATATAATCGGGCCTGTTGCGTCGCTTTCCCGCGCTGTCGCTCTATGCATCGTTCATCCGGCGATTCCGGTTGCGGAACTTGCGTAACTGTCCGAATTCGGAATGAGGCCCAACCCATAGGGGGTGCGATCTCGAAGAGCTACTAGGCTCTTTGTCGGAAACGCCGGAAACGCCGGAAACCTCCGTACCGCTGACAGCAGTGCATGCACTGCCGAGGTCTTACGGCGGTTCACGCCAAGGAGTCGATGAACCTCGCCAGGGCCACGTCCTTGTCGCTCAATCCGCCGGCATCGTGCGTCGACAACACGATCTCGACGTTGCTGTAGACGTTGGACCATTCCGGATGGTGGTCGGCCTTCTCGGCGGCCAGCGCCACCCGGGCCATGAATCCCCAAGCCTCGTTGAAATCGGCGAACTTCAGGCTGCGCTTGATGGCGTCGCGGCCCGGGACTTCCTGCCATTTCGGCAGGGACGCGAGGGCTTGGGTGCGGGCGGCTCCGGTGAGCTTGGTGGTCATGAGGCACCTCCTGGTATGGCGTAAAGCTTGCCTCATTCGCAGGCGTGGGCCTAGGCTCCGCACCGGCTTCAGGAGGGCTTCCGTGAAATTGCTACGACGTACCGCGATTACTGCCGCCGCCGCATCCGTGCTGGCGCCGCCGGCCTTCGCCCAGAAGAGTGCGGACACGCTGCGCATCCTGTTCCAGGACGCCGTGCCCAACGTCGACATGTACTTCAACAGCCAGCGTACCGGCCTGATCCTGGCCCACCAGGCGTGGGACATGCTGGTGCATCGCGACCCCGCGACATTCGAGATCAAGCCCGCACTCGCCACCGACTGGAAGTTCGCCGAGGACAACTCGCTCGACCTCACCATCCGCCAGGGCGTGAAGTTTCACGACGGCAGCACGCTCTCGGCCGACGATGTCGTCTACACCATCAACATGGCGGCCAACCCCGACAGCAAGGTGGCGACGCCCTCGAACTACGCCTGGATCGACAAGGCCGAGAAGACCGGCGACTGGACCGTGCGGATCAAGATGAAGAGGCCGACGCCGGCGGCGCTGGAATATCTCGCCATGGTGACGCCGATCCATCCCAAGGCCTATCGCGAGAAGGTCGGGCCCGAGGGTTTCGCCGCCAAGCCGGTCGGCGCCGGCCCGTACAAGATCGTCAAGAACGAGCAGGGCAAGGAGGTCGTCTTCGAGCGCTTCGACGACTACTGGGTGGGCTCGCCCAAGGGCAAGCCGGCGATCAAGACTCTGCACGTGCGCTTCGTGCCCGACGTCACCACCGCGGTGACCGAGCTCCTGGCCCAGCGCGCCGACTGGGTGTGGAACTTCAATCCCGACCAGCTCGCCAACATCAACAAGATGCCGCACCTGCAGGCGACGCAGCAGGAATCGATGCGCATCGGGTATCTCTCGATCGACGCCGCCGGCCGCTCGGGCAAGGACAATCCCCTGACCAATGTGAAGGTGCGGCAGGCGATCTGGCACGCCATCAACCGCCAGGAGATGGCCGACAAGCTGGTCCAGGGCGGCAGCCGCGTGCCACAGGCGCCATGCTTCCCAACCCAGTTCGGCTGCGACGCCGACGCCGCGGTCAAATACGCCTACGACCCGGCCAAGGCCAAGGCGCTGCTCGCCGAAGCAGGCTTCCCCAACGGCTTCGATATCGAGCTGTTGACCTACGTGCCGGTGACGTCGTGGACGGCGGCGATCCAGAACTACCTCCAGGCGGTCGGCATTCGCGCCAGAATCACCCAGATGCAGGTGGCGCCGGCGATCCAGAAGGCGTGGCGCGGCGAGGCCCAGCTCTATCACGGCTCGTGGGGCAGCTACTCGATCAACGACGTCTCGGCGGTCTTCCCGGTGATGTACGGCAAGGACGCGCCCGACAACTACAGCCGCGATCCCGAGCTCGAGGCGCTGGTCGCCGAGGGCGGCAACACGTCCGACCCTGAGGCGCGCAAGAAGGCCTATTCGGCGGCGGTCAAGCTGATGACCGAGAAGGCCTACTGGCTGGCGCTGTTCACCTACGTGAACGCCTACGCCTTCTCGAAGCAGCTCGAGTTCAAGACCTTCCCCGACGAGCTGCCGCGCTTCTATCTGGCGAAGTGGAAGTGACTATGAAAGCGGCGCCGTCCAGGGGTTGTAGCCGTACACCCAGTCGGTGTCGGTGACGCCCTTGCCCCAGCTGTTGGTCCGCGAGGTGAGCTGCATCCTCGCAGTCCGCGGCTTGCGGTTCATTTCGTAGCGCTTCAGCGCAGCGGCGACGCCGTCACGCTCGACGCCTTCGAGACAGCGCGACAGGATCGCAGCGTCCTCGATCGCCATTGCCGCGCCCTGCGCCATGTAGGGCGTCATGGGATGGCAGGCGTCGCCCAGCAGCGCGACGTTGACTTCGACCCAGTGCTCCAGCGGATCGCGATCGACCAGCGGCCGCTTGTGCACGTCGGGGCAGGCCGCCAGCACGCGCTGCACGTCGGGATGAAACCCCTCGAACGCCGCGCGCAAGACATTGACGTCGCCCTTGGCCGACCACGATTCGAGATTGAAACCGGGCTCGGGCTGGCTGGTGACGAAGTAGACCTCGCTGCGGTCTGGCTTCACCGGGTACATGACGATGTGGCGGTCTTCGCCCCACCACTTGGTGCAGTCGCCCATGTCGAAGCCGTCGAGGCGCGCCGCCGGATAGACCGTGCGATAGGCGATGCGGCCGGTGAAGTGCGGCTCCTCCTCGCCGAACAGGACGGTGCGCGCCACCGAGTTCACGCCATCGGCGGCGACCACGGCGTCGGCGGTGACGGCATTGCCGTTGGCGAAGGCGAGCCGCACGCCGTCGGTGGTCTGGTCGAGGCCTTCGAGCTTGTGGTCGAGCTGGATCAGCTCGTCCGGCACGATGCCCGCCAGCGCCGCATGCAGGTCGCCGCGGTGGGCCAGGAGGTATGGCGCGCCATATTTGTCCTCGGCCGGCCGGCCGAACAGCATGTCGAACAGGACCTCGCCGGTGCGCCAGTCGCGGTTGTTCCACGAGCGCGGATAGAAGGTCTCGGCGCGCAGATGCCGCTCGAGCCCGAGGCCGCGCAGCACGTGCATGGCGTTACAGCCGATCTGGATGCCGGCGCCGAGCCGCGTGAACTGCTGCGCCTGCTCGTAGACCGTGACCGTATGGCCAACCTTGCGCAATGCCGCGGCAGAGGCGAGCCCGCCCATGCCGGCGCCGATGACGGCGATGTTCAGACCAGCAGGCATTCGACGCCCCCGGCAGGCCGCGGCTTCAGGGGAGGCGTCTCGATCGAGCAGCGCGGCTCGGCGATCGGACAGCGCGGATGGAAGCGGCAGCCGGTCGGGATGTTCGCGGGGTCGGGCAGCGTGTCGCCGAGGCCGACATCGGGTACGCCCAGCCCAGGCTCCGGCGTCAGCACCGAGGCGAGCAGGGCCTTGGTGTAGGGATGCTCGGGCCGCCGGAACAGCGTCTCGGTCGGCGCGCGCTCGACGAAGCGGCCGAGGTACATCACCGCCACCTCGCTCGCGACATGCTCGACGACGGCGAGGTTGTGGCTGATGAAGAGGTAGGTGAGGCCGAGATCGCGGCGCAGCTCGGCCAGCAGGTTCAGGATCTGCGCCTGCACCGAGACGTCGAGCGCGCTGGTCGGCTCGTCGCACACGACGATGCGCGGCCGCAGCACCAGGGCGCGGGCGATGGCCACGCGCTGGCGCTGGCCACCCGACAGCTCGGTCGGCAGGCGACGGCCCATCTCGGCGCTGAGCCCCACGCGCGCCAGCATCTCGTCGACGCGTTTCGTGATCTCCCCGCCGGCGATGTCGCCCTGCGCCTTGAGCGGCATGGCGACGATGTCGCGCACGCGGGTCAGGGGATTGAGCGAGGCGAAGGGATCCTGGAACACCGGCTGGATCAACCGCGCGCGGGCGCGGCGATCCATCGCGATGACGCGCTGGCCCTCGACCGCGATGTCGCCCGCCGTCGGCTCGAGCAGGCCGAGGATCAGGCGCGCCAAGGTGGACTTGCCGCAGCCCGATTCGCCCACGACGCCTAGAACGCCGCCCGGCGGCACGGCGAAGGAGACGTCGTCGATCGCCACGACATGACGGTCGGCGCCGAAAAGCCCGCCCTTGACGCGGAAGGTCTTGCGGACCGCCTTGACCTCGATGGCCGCGTTCATGCCGGCAACCGGCAGAGGAAGTCGTGGCCCGCGCCGGCGGCATGGCGCGGCACGGTATGGGCGCAGGTCGCGTCGGCGAAGTCGCAGCGCTCGCGGAAGGCGCAGCCTTCGAAGCCCGGGCCGATGCGCGGCACGGTGCCGGGGATCGAGCCCAGCGGTTCGTCGCGCTTGACCTTGCCCGGCACCGGCACGCAGCGCAGCAGGCCCTTAGTGTAGGGATGCTTGGGATTGGCGAACAGCTCGGCGGTCGGTGCGCTCTCGACCACTTCGCCG
The DNA here is from genome assembly GCA_023436825.1 of Pseudomonadota bacterium. The sequence goes on from JAEZHS010000350.1 coordinate 6,297, forward strand.
GCATACATCACCGACACGCGGTGGGCGACGCGCGCCACGATGCCGAGATCGTGGGTGATCAGCAGCAAGCCAAGTCCCAGGTCGCGCTGCAGCCCGGCCAGCAGCCGCAGGATCTGCGCCTGTACAGTCACATCGAGGGCCGTGGTCGGCTCGTCGGCTATCAGGAGCTTGGGCTCGCACATCAGCGCCATGGCGATCATCACGCGCTGGCGCAGGCCGCCCGAGAGCTGGTGCGGGAACTGGCCGAGCCTGAGGCCGGGTGCCGTGATGCCGACGCGGGCCAGGAGGTCGGCGGCGCGGTCGGTGGCGGCGCGCTGCGATGTCTTCTTGTGGCGGCGCAGCACCTCGGTCATCTGCGAGCCCACCGTGTAGGCGGGGTTGAGGCTGGTCATCGGCTCCTGGAAGATCATGGCCATGGCGTTGCCGCGCAGGCGCGCCATGCCGGCGTCGCTGAGGCCCGTCAGGTCCTCACCTTCGAAGGCGAGCCGCCTTGCCGAGCGGCGGGCGCCGCGGGCCAGAAGGTTCATGACGGCAAGCGCGGTCACCGACTTGCCGCAGCCCGACTCGCCCACCAGGCAATGGGTCTCGCCGCGCTCGACCGTGACCGAGGCGCCGCGCACCGCCGACACGCGACCGCCGAAGCTCACTTCGAGCTGCTCGACTTCGAGCAGGGCGCTCATGGATCGGACCTCGCGCCGAACAGGTCGCGCAGGCCGTCGCCCAGCAGGTTGATGCCCAGCACCAGCACGAACAGCGCCACGCCCGGGATCACGATCACCCATGGGCTGAAGAACATGTAGTCCTTGGCTTCGGCGATCATCAGGCCCCACGACGGCAAGGGCGGCGGCACGCCGAGCCCGAGGAAGGAGAGGGCGGCCTCGAGCAGAATGGCGAGGGCGATCTCGAGCGTCGCCACCACGACGAGATGGCTCGCGATGTTGGGCAGCACTTCACCCGCCAGGATGCGGAAGCGCGAGCAGCCGGCGCACCAGGCGGCGGCGACGAAGTCGAGGTTGCGCACCTGCATGGTGGTCGAGCGCGCCACGACGGCGAAGCGGTCCCACAGCAGCAGGCCAAGCGTCAGCACCAGCAGGGTCATCGAGCTGCCGAGCAGGCCGACGACGGCCAGCGCCACCAGCACGACGGGGATGGAAAGCCGCGTGGTGATGGCGAACAGCACGGCGTCGTCGACACGGCCGCCGAGAAAGCCGCCGAGCACGCCGAGCGCGATGCCGATGATTCCCGACACCACGGTCACGGTGACGCCGATCAGCATGGAGATCCGGCAGCCCCAGATCAGGCGCGAGAGATAGTCGCGGCCGAGCTGGTCGGTGCCGAGGAGATGGTCGGGACTGGTGCCGGCCATCCAGAAGGGCGGCAGCAGGCGCTTGCTGAGGTCCTGCGTGAAGGGGTCGTGCGGCACGAGCAGCGGAGCGAAGATGGCGCAGATCGCGGCAATGCCGACGATCACGGCGCCGATCCAGGTACTGGCGCTCTTCCAGCCCCGCCTCGGGCCGGCTGCTGCGGAAGCGGCGCTCATGGCCCCGTACTCATGGTCCACGCAGCCTGGGATCGAGCACGGCGTTCATCAGGTCGGCGAGCATGGTGAGCGCCACGTAGATCACCGCCAGCACCAGCACGACGGCCTGCACCACGGGGAAGTCGTTCTTGCCGATCGATTCCCAGGCGAGGAAGCCCACGCCGTGCAGGGCGAAGACCTGCTCGATCACGATCGAGCCGCCCAGCATGAAGCCGAGCTGGACGGCCGCGATCGCCACCACCGGGATGGCGGCGTTGCGCAGCGCATGCTTCAGCAGGATCGAGGCGCGCGACAGTCCCTTGGCGCGCGCCGTCCGGATGTAGTCCGAGCCCATCGCCTGGATCATGCCGGCGCGCGTCAGCCGCGTCAGCGCGGGGATCGCCGAGAAGGCGAGCACGATGCCCGGCATGACGTAGTGCTGCCAGGAGCCGGTGCCCGAGATCGGCAGCCAGCCGAGGTGCAGGCCGAGCGTGATCATCAAGATCAATCCAAGCCAGAACGACGGCATGGCCTGGCCGAGCAGGGCCACCATCTGGACGACGCGGTCGAGGGTGGTGTTCTCGCGCACCGCCGCCAGGATGCCGAGTGGCAGGGAGACCACGAGCGCGATCACCAGCCCCGTGAGGCCGAGGGTCACGGTGATCGGCATGCGCTCGGCGATCAGGCTCGAGACCTTGGTCTTGAAGAAGTAGCTTTCTCCCAGATCGCCGGTTACCGCGCGGCCGACCCAGTCGAAGAACTGCACGGTGAGCGGCCGGTCGAGCCCATAGGCCTTGCGCACGGCCTCGACGTCGGCCTGCGTGGCGTTGGGACCGGCGATCGAGATCGCGAGGTCGCCCGACAGGCGCGTCAGGATGAAGGCGAGCGTCATGACGGTGGCGGCCACGAGGATCGCCACGATCAGACGTCGAACGAGGAACTGCAGCATGCTTGGAGGGCGAGCTTAGAGCGTATCGGCCGGGAAGGCGACCATGCGATTCCCGCGCCAAAGATCACCGGTCTCACCACAGATTCGTCCACCATCGCCCCTTGGCGGGCGCGCCTCGGTCCTATATGGGGGAGTCATGCCGGTCTTCACCAATCCGCGGCGCATGCCTTGCTTCGGCACGGCGCCCACCTTGGAGGACTTCGAGGCGATCGCCGCCGAGGCGCTGGCGACGATTCCCGAGGAGTTCCGGCGGCATGTCGGCAACGTGCGCATCCAGGTCGACGACTTCCCGTCCGACGAGGTCGAGAAGGAGATGGACCTCGACACGCCGTTCGACTTGCTCGGCCTCTATCAGGGCGTGTCGATGATGGAGCGCGGCGCGGGCCACGTCGCCAACGACATCGACCGCATTTTCCTCTATCGCCGGCCGATCCTCGACTACTGGTGCGAATCGGGCGAGGACCTGCCGCACATCGTGCGTCACGTGCTGATCCACGAGATCGGCCATCACTTCGGTCTGAGCGACGACGACATGGAAGCGATCGAAGCCAAGGCCGAGGAAGAGTCGCGCAGGGCGCAGCCCGGCGTTTAGGCGCACAAACGACGTTGCGACGGCGCTGTCATCCCG
>JAEZHS010000374.1 GCA_023436825.1 Pseudomonadota bacterium
GAGCTGGCGAGCGCATCGCGGGGACCGGAGGCCAGCAGCACGTTCGTCACGCAATGCCGGCGATCCACTAATGCGACGTGCAGGCGGCGGTTACGCGCTGCTCGCTGAAAACGCCATTCACGGATGGTGGTGCCGAATCGTCGCGCCAGGCCGAAAAAACAGCAGCGCGATGTAACGCCTTATCGGCTCCCCGCATTGAACTGCCTGACGACGCATGAGCCCGTCGCACGACACCCGAAGGCCGGCGCGTCAGTGAGGAGAATCACATGGCGAGAAGGAAGACGGGCCGCGGAACGCGGTCCCGACGCGGGAAGGCTGCGACTCGCGGCGGCGGCAAGAAGCGCCGCGGGCCGACGGCGACCGCGTTGGCCGAGGATCATCGCCGCGTCGAGGCGCTGTTCGGCGCCTGTGTCGCGAGCGCCGATGACGCCGAGAAGCAGCGTCTGATCGAGGAGATCTGCGCGGCCCTGATCGTGCATACGGCGATCGAGGAGGAGATCTTCTATCCGGCCTGCCGCGACGGCCTGCCCGAGGACGAGATCATCGACGTCGCCCAGGTCGAGCACGACAGCATCAAGCCGCTGATCGCCGACCTGCTGGACGGCGACGGCGACGACGCCTGGCGCGACGCCAAGGTCGAGGTGCTGGCGGCACAGGTCGGGCACCACGTCGCCGAGGAAGAGAAATCGGACGGCATTTTCGCCCAGGCCGCGCAACACGGTATCGACACGGACGAACTAGCGCGGCGTCTCCTGGAGCGAAAGCAGGCCCTGCAGAGGCGCGCTGCAGAGCTTCGACCGACACGCGCCATCTCCCTGCAACACACCCCAATGGAGGATGTAATGGCAAGATATTCGAGCAACGAGCGTGAACGCGACGAGCGCGGCCGCTTCATGAGCGACGACGACGACGATCGTCGCGGCTATCGCGGCAGCAGCGGCCGATCGCGCAGCCGCTATGAGGACGACGACGACGACGACCGCCGCGGCCGTGGCCGTGGCGGCTGGTTCGGCGATTCGGAAGGTCATTCACGGGCCGCCCGCGAGCGCTGGGAGGACGACCGCGGCTATCGGGGCCGCAGCCGCTATGATGAGGATGACGATTACCGCGGCCGGTCGCGCAGCCGCTATGAGGACGACGACGACGACTACGACCGCCGTGGCCGTGGCCGTGGCGGCTGGTTCGGCGATTCGGAGGGACACTCCGAGGCGTCGCGTCGCGGGTGGTCTCGCTCGGACCATGAAGGCAGCGGCTGGTACGGCGACCCCGAGGGCCACTCGGAGGCGTCGCGCCGCGGCTGGGACAGTCCACGCCACGGTCCCAGCGGCTGGTACGGCGATCGGCGGGGCCATTCCGAGGCGTCGCGTCGCGGCTGGGACCGCTCGGACCATGAAGGCAGCGGCTGGTACGGCGACCCCGAGGGCCACTCGGAGGCGTCGCGTCGCGGCTGGGATGAACGCGGCGGCTATCGCGGCCGCTCGCGCGGCCGGTACTAGCCAGGATCACCAGGGACCGGCGGGGCCGCCGGGGGGGCTGCCCCGTCCCCTGACAATCGGGCAAGCAGCGGGAGCAACTGCAGTCGACGGCGGCGGCTCGCCTCGAAGGGATTCCGTGGCATAACATGCGGCCATGGACACCGACCGCACAAAACGTTTCGTCGACACCTTCTGGGATGACTCGATCGTGCCCTCGATCACCGAGTACATCCGCATCCCCAACAAGTCGCCGCACTTCGACCCCGAGTGGGTCGAGCACGGCTACATGGAGGACGCCGTCAAGCTGATGGTGGCGTGGGCCGGACCGCACGTCGCCGCCTTCGCCGGCGCCACCCTGGAGGTGGTGCGCCTGCCCGGCCGCACGCCGCTGATCTTCATCGAGGTGCCGGGCGACAGCGACGACACCGTGCTGCTCTATGGCCATCTCGACAAGCAGCCCGAGATGAAGGGCTGGGCCGAGGGCACGGGCCCGTGGATCCCGGTGCGCAAGGGCGACAAGCTCTACGGCCGCGGCGGCGCCGACGACGGCTATGCGATCTATGCCTGCCTGTGCGCGCTGCGGGCGCTCCAGGAGCAGAAGGTGCCGCGCGGCCGCTGCGTCATCATGATCGAGGCGTGCGAAGAGAGCGGCAGCTACGACCTGCCCTTCTATGTCGATCACCTGATGAGCCGCATCGGCAAGCCCTCGCTGGTCGTCTGCCTCGATTCGGGCTGCGGCGATTGGGACCGGCTGTGGCTCACGACGTCGCTGCGCGGCATCGCCGGCGGCACGCTCACCGTGCGCGTGCTGACCGAGGGCGTCCATTCGGGCGACGCCTCCGGCATCGTGCCCTCCTCCTTCCGTCTCACGCGTGGATTGCTGTCGCGGCTGGAGGACGAAGCCACCGGCGAGATCAAGCTGCCCGAGCTCTACGTCCAGATCCCGCCGCAGCGCATCGAGCAGGCCAAGGCGGCGGCGCGCGTGCTGGGCGAACAGGTGCACGCCAAGTTCCCGTTCGCCGGATCGACGCGGCCGATGGCGGACGATCTCGGCCAGATGGTGCTGAACCGCACGTGGCGGCCGCAGCTCGCAGTGATCGGCATGGACGGGTACCCGACGCCGCGCGATGCCGGCAACGTACTGCTGCCCTACTCGACCGCCCAGCTCAGCCTGCGCACGCCGCCGACGCTCGACGCCAAGGCCGCGGTGCAGGCGGTCAAGCGGACCCTGGAAGCCGATCCGCCCTACGGCGCCGAGGTCGAGTTCGAGGCCTGGGAGGGACAGAGCGGCTGGCATGCGCCAGCGCTGGCGCCGTGGCTCGAGAAGGCGGTGACCGAGGCCTCGCAGGCGGCCTTCGGCCAGCCCGCCGCCCACATGGGCGAAGGCGGCTCGATCCCGTTCATGGGCATGCTGGGCGAGAAGTTCCCCGACACGCAGTTCGTCATCACCGGCGTGCTCGGTCCGCATTCCAATGCGCACGGGCCCAACGAGTTCCTGCACATTCCCACGGGCAAGCGCGTGACGATGGCGACCGCGCACCTGATCGCGGCGCACTACGAGCGGGTGAAGTAACGTCGAGATAATCTTCATCATGTTCTTCTCCCCCTTGAGGACCCGAGGGGGAGAGAAACATGAGCCCTTAGAGCTCGCCGGCGAGGTGCGGCAGCGGCTGAACATCCTGCCCAAAGCTCCTGTTTGACCATCTGCCTGCAACCGCCTAGGGTCGCGCCATCGCTGGCAGCGACCCCCGGGCGCCGGCGGCTGAGAGACAGCGGCATCGACGCCAAGAATGTCCCGCGCTCCCGCTCACACTGGTGACGGAGGAGCGCTCATGAAATCAGCGCTCGATTGCTTCCAGAACGCAGCACGCTGCGAGGACATGGCGCATGCCTCGTACAGCCGAGGCCAGCGCCAGATGCTACTGACCATCGCAAAGAACTGGCGCTCGCTAGGCGAGGCAGCCAGGGAGCGCGAGCGGCAGGCCGCCCATCACCGGCATTGGACCGATCCGAAAGCGACCTGACCGACGCAACCGCTTGCGGAGCGGCCGCGTTGGAAAATAGATTCGCCCAATGCCGAGAAACTCCCTTCCCTTCTTTCGCGGCTGGTCACGCGATCCGGTGGCGGTCGGATTGCCCTTCCCCAGCAGCCCGTGGACCGCGCGGCGCCTGGCTCAGGCGACGCTTGATGCTGCGATCGACGGCGGCGGACCGGTGCTCGAGCTCGGTGCCGGGACGGGCGCGGTCACCCGGGCGCTGATCGAGGCCGGCTGCGGCGCCGACAGGCTCGTTGTCGTTGAACGGGACGCCGAGCTCTGCCGGACCCTGGAGCGGCGTTTTAGGGGGATTTGCGTGCTGCACGGGGACGCGCTGCAGATTGCAGAGCTGCTGTCCTCTGCCGGGATCACCTCGGTCTCGGTCGTGCTGAGCGGCCTGCCGATGCGCGCCGTGGCGCCGGCTGCGGCCATTCGCTGCTACAGCGGCGCGTTCCGCCTGATGCCGCATGGCGGAGCGATCATCCAGTACACCTACGGCTTCAAGTCACCGGTCGACCCGGGGCGCAGCCCGCCGCATCTCGACGCCACTTTCGTCGGGCGCGAGTGGCGCAACGTGCCGCCCATGGCGATCTGGAGCTACCGCCTGAACGGGTCGTCGCATCCAGACGCGGCGGCAACGCAACAATACTCTCATGCAAGAAGGTTGGCGGAAGTCGGACGCGACGTGAGATAGTCGCGACCTCGCAGAAAGGACCTTCAAGCATGAGCGGCAAAGTCAGGACCACGGCGGGGCGCGGGCGGCTGTTCGACAGCGTGCTCGACACGATCGGCGATACGCCGTGTATCCGGGTCAACAACCTCGGCCCCAAGGGCGTCACGATCTATGTCAAGGCTGAGGCGTTCAATCCGGCCTCGTCGGTCAAGGACCGCCTCGCGGTCAACATCATCGAGGCGGCCGAGCGCGCGGGCACGCTGAAGCCCGGCCAGACGGTGGTCGAGGCGACCAGCGGCAACACCGGCATCGGGCTCGCCATGGTGTGCGCCCAGAAAGGCTATCCGCTGGTCGTGACCATGGCCGACAGCTTCTCGATCGAGCGCCGCAAGCTGATGCGCATGCTGGGCGCCAAGGTCGTTTTGACGCCGCGCGCACAAAAGGGCTTCGGCATGTACCAGAAGGCGGTCGAACTCGCGAAGGCCAACGGCTGGTTCCTGGCGCATCAGTTCGAGACGCCGGCCAATGCCGAGATCCACGAGGCGACGACGGCGCGCGAGATCCTGGCCGACTTCAAGGGCCAGCGGCTCGACTGGTTCGTCACCGGCTACGGCACCGGCGGCACGCTGGCGGGCGTGGCCCGTGTGCTGCGTGTCGAGCGGCCCGAGACCAAGATCGTGCTGTGCGAGCCGGCCAACGCCCAGCTCGTCGGCAGCGGCAAGGCCCAGGAGCGCGATGTCGACGGCTCGCCCGCCGCCAGCCATCCCGCCTTCGAGCCGCACCTCATCCAGGGCTGGACGCCGGATTTCATTCCGCTGGTCCTGCAGGAGGCGCTCGACAAGAAGTACTTCAACGAACGCGTGGCGATCGCCGGGCCCGAGGGCGTGAAATGGGCCCGCGCGCTCGCGCAGAAGGAAGGCATCTTCACCGGCATCTCCGGCGGCTCGACCTTCGCCGTCGCCATGCAGGTCGCCGAGAAGGCGGCGCCGGGATCGGTCATCCTCGCCATGCTGCCCGACACCGGCGAGCGCTACCTGACGACGCCGATGTTCGAAGGCATCGCCGAGGGCATGGACGAGGAGGAAACGCGCATCTCCAAGTCGACCCCGGGCTATCAGATGCCGGCCTGACGTCGTCGCAGGCCCAGCAGAAGCACCAAAAACGAAATCGCCCCGGCCGCCATGATCATGAAGGCCGGGCTGTAGTCGTTGTCGGTGCGCCCGACCAGCCAGGTCGCGGCGAGCGGGCTCAGACCGCCGATCAGGCCGAGGGCGACGTTGTAGCCCAGCGCAATGGCGGTACAGCGCACGTCGGCCGCCACCGCCTCGACCATGAAGGCGGGCAGGCAGCCGTAGTAGCCGCCGACCAGGATGACGAAGCCGATCTGGCCCACCGCGACCATCCAGTGCTCGGGGCCGTGCATCATCCAGAACAACGGCCAGGCGGCGATGACGGAGAGGCCGGTGACGGCGAGCAGCACGGCGCGGCGTCCGATGCGGTCGGACAATGCCGCCAGGCCGATCTCGGCCGGGATCAGAAGGGCCATGCTGATGGTGTTGATGGTGAGCGCCTGCGCCGGCGGGATGCCGTCGGCGAACTGCAGCCAGCTCACGATGTAGACGAACATCAGATAGAAGCCGACCGCGCCGAACACCGACACGCCGGCGAGGTAGACGAGCACACGCCAATGATGGGTGAAGGTCGCGACCAGCGGCGGACGCTCGGAGCGTTGCCGCTTCTCGCCCTCCGACGTTTCGCCGAGCCCACGCCGCAGCACCAGGCCGGCGACGCCGACCAAAAGGCCGATCCAGAAAGGAATGCGCCAGCCCCACGCCTCGACCGCTCCCGCCGGCATCACCCATTCGAGGACGGCGCCGGTCGCCGAGCCCAGCAGGATGCCGCTCACCGCGCCGAGGTCGGCGACGGCGCCGCCCACGCCCCGGCCCTCCGCCCCC
>JAEZHS010000397.1 GCA_023436825.1 Pseudomonadota bacterium
AGATGGTGGTGCGCTACGCCATCAAGAACGAGCCGATGGAGAAGGTCCTCGACTTCGCGGTCAACGAGCTTGAGGGGTATATGCGGGTGTGAGCGAGGCCCCTCCCCAGCGAAGCTGGGGAGGTGTCGGCGTCTCACGCCGACGGAGGGGTCATGAACATCAATGGTGATACTCATGACCCCTCCGTCGCCGTATGACGGCGACACCTCCCCATCGCGGACTCCGCGATGAGGAGGAAATGATGCATCGCGCCCATGGCCTATCGCGCGGCCCGCGGCAGGACCTTGATGTCCTGCACCGGCGGCAGGGCGAAGTAGCCGGGCTTGCCCATGGATCTCGGATCGACGTCGGTGCGGTTCCACCAGCCGCCGCCCAGCGCCTGGAACAAGGCGGCGGTGTCTGCGTAGCGCGCGGCCTGCGCCTTCAGGCGGTTGATGACCGCCGTCTGGTAGGTCTGCTGGGCGTTGAGCAGGATCAGGTAGCTGACGCCGCCCAACTGGTACTGCTGCTCGGAGAGACGAAGGCTCGCAGCCGCCGTCTGCTCGGCCTCGACCTGCGCGCGCAGCGCATCGGCGTCGGCCTGCAGGGCGCGCAGCGCGTTGGCGACGTCCTGGAAGGCCGACAGCACCGTTCCTTTGTATTGCGCGGCCGCGCGTTCGTAGGCCGCGATTGCGGCCTTGCGCTGGTGGTCGAGCCGCGCGCCGTCGATGATCGTCTGGGCGATGCCGAGCCCGATGCTCCACACGCCCGCGCCCGGCACGAGCAACGAGCCGAGGCCGCCCGAGGTGAAGCCGAGTGCGCCGGTGATGGTGAACTGCGGCATCTGGTTGGCGACGGCGACGCCGATGTCGGCGCTGGCCGAATGCAGCTGCGCCTCGGCGGCACGCACGTCGGGCCGCTGCTCGACGAGTTGCGACGGCAGGCTGACGGGCAGGTCCTGCGGCAGCTTGAGCTTGGCGAGGTCGAAGCTCTCGCCGCGATCCTGGTCCGGCGAGCGGCCGACCAGGCGCATGAGCTGGTTGCGCTCCTGGGCGAGCTGCTTCTGCAGCGGCGGCAGGGTGGCGCGGGTCTGGGTCAGCGTCGCTTCCTGCGCCAGCACGTCGGCACGCGAGGCGCCGCCGAGGTCGAACTGGCGACGCACCACGGTGAGCGAGTTCTCGAGGATGCGGATGATGTCCTGGGTGGCGTTGATCTGCGCCTGCAGCGAGGCGAGGTTGATCGCCGAGACCACGACGTTGGAGGTGAGCGAGAGGTATGTCGCCTCGAGCTGGAAACGTTGCACCTCCGCCAGCGCCTCCTTCGACTCGACCTGGCGGCGCACGCCGCCGAACACGTCGGGCGAGTAGGAGACGTTGAGCGAGGCCGTGGTGACGCCGTACATGATGGCCGAGCCGCTCTGGCCCTGCGACGCCGGCGAGGCGAGCTGCTGCTGGCCCTGGGCGTTGCCGGAGATCGTCGGGAACAGCGAGCCCTGCTGGGCGTAGTAGTTCTCACGCGCCTGGCGCAGCGCTGCCTGGGCGGCATCGATGTCGGGGTTGGCCTTCAGGGCTTCCCTGATCAGGGCATCGAGCTGCGGCGAGTGGAAGAGCGTCCACCATTCGCCGGGGATGTCCATCGAGGGAACGAAGGTCTGCGCCGCCGCGCCAGGACCGTTGCCGGCGGCGCTGGTCTGCGGTGCCAGCGATTCGGGAGTGTAGCTGGTGGCCGTGGGCTTGTCGGGCCGTTCGAAATCGGGACCGGAGCTGCAGCCGGCGAGCAGAGCCGCCGTGAAGGCGACGAGAAAAGGCGAACGCATACGCATGCTGAACCTCAGCGGAAACTACTTGGCGGAGGTGGCGATGGCGCGGCAGACGGCTTCGGTGTGCTCACGCACCACGTGCCGCATGAGCCGCACGCTTTCGGCATCGAGGCCGGCGCCGGGCAGGACAGGTCGCTTGTGGTTGTTGCAGAAGATGACGACCTGGCCGATCAGCGCCAGCGTGCGGACCGTCATCTCGGGATCCGTGGTCGGCTTGCCGTGCAGGCGGCTCACCAGGGCGAGGCAGGGATTGAAGATCTGCCGCATGCCGTTTTCATGAAGGATGTCGAGGCCTGGAGTTTCCTCGACCTCGGCACGGGCGAAGATCAGGCGCCGGCTCTCGACATGCGGGCCGCTGGTCACCAGCACGACAAAGGTCTCGACCATCTCGCCGAGCAGCGCCGTCAGTTCCTCGCGCGAGGTGTCATCGGCATCCAGGGCGGCACGCACGCGCTCCAGCACCGGGCTCATGTGCCGGTCGGTGTCGGCGGTGATGTCGTGGATGATCGCCCGGTAGAGGCCTTCCTTGTTGCCGAAGTAGTACTGGATGGCCGGCAGGTTCACGACGGCACCCTCGGCGATCTGGCGGGTGCTCGTGCCCTCGTATCCCTGGGCGGCAAAGAGATGGAGCGCTGCCTCGAGAATGCGCCGGCGCGTGTCCTCACCCCGGGCCTGAACGGCCGGCCGGATGCGAGAGGGGGTTTTGGTATCGGTCATCGGCGGCCGGGCTGCTCCGGCAGCTCAACTATATCACTTGATATAGTATGTCAATCGATAGATATTATTTCGCTCCGTGCAAATATACACCCCCACCTCGCCTGAGTCAGTCAGTCTGCGACCGCCTCTTCAAACGGCAATGACGGTTCGAGCAGACGCAGGACCGGCGCGAAGGTCCGGCGGTGATGGGCCGTCGGCCCGAGCCGGCTGAGGGCCGCCAGATGCGTGGGGCTGCGATAGCCGACGTTGGTCTCCCAGCCATAATCGGGGAACGAGGCCGCAAGCCCGCGCATGTAACGGTCGCGCGTCACCTTCGCGATGATCGAGGCGGCAGCGATGGAATAGGAGCGCGCGTCGCCGCCGACGATGGTCTCGGCGCGGCAGCCCAGCTCCGGCGGCACCTGGTTGCCGTCGATCAGCACCAGGTCGGGCTGCTCCGCCATCCCCTGCAGCGCGCGACGCATGGCGAGGAAGGTCGCCTGCAGGATGTTGACGGCGTCGATCTCCTCGACGCTGGCCTCGCCCACGGCATAGCGCACGACGCCGGAGTCCAGGATGGCGGCGTAGGCCTCCTCGCGTTCCTCCAGGGTCAGCTTCTTGGAATCGTCGATCAGCCGCAAAAGCTTGCGCTTGGCGAGCGTGCGGTCGATGACGGCGACGGCAGCCACCACCGGGCCGGCCAACGGCCCGCGCCCGACCTCGTCGATGCCGGCGATGAGAATCGCTCCAGCCTCGGCGCAGCGCTTTTCGTGGCGGAAGCTAGGCATACCCCCAGACCAGTTCTGTAGAGTGCGGCGATGCCGCCGATCGCCGATATCATTGCGCAGGACCCTGTGGGCATGAAACAGCGCAGACGATATCGATGGGCCGCGGCGCTGTGGCGGGCCGTCGCGGCCTTGGCGCTCGCCGCGCCGGCGACGACGGGCGCCAAGGACAATTCGCAGAACGAGGCCAACGATCCGCTGACGCCGAAGATGGCCTTCCAGGTGCACGACTATACGCAGCCGATCCTCTCGGAACGGCCGGAGGCCGGGGCGCACCAGCTCTATCTGCGCCATGTCCTGCCGCACGATACGTTCGGTGTCGACCAGATCGCCCGTGCGTCACTGCCGCTGATCGCCAACAGCTGGGGACCTCATGGTTCCTGGAACGGCATCGGCGATTTCACGATCTACGACATGGCCGTTGCCTATCTTGGCGGGACCAAGCTCGGCGCCGGCCCATTGGTGACCGCGCCGACGGCAAGCGCCCCGGCGCTCGGTTCTGGCAAGTGGCAGGGCGGCCTGCAGACCGTGGTCAGCGCCTCTCATGACTGGGGGCTGAGCGCCCTGCTCTCCTCCTATCAGCAGGCCTTCGACGGCACCCTGCAGACGCTGACCATCCAGCCCTTGCTGTTCCTCAATCTCGATGACGGCTACTACCTGCGCTCGACCGGCATCTCGACGTTCAATCTGGGGCGCAACTCGGTGGTGCCGGTCGGTCTTGGCCTGGGCCGCGTATTCGAGCGCCCGGATGGCCGGGTGGTGAACGTCTTCTTCGAGCCGCAATACTCCGTCGTGCAGACCGGACCGGGCGTGCCGGCCTTCCAGATCTTCACCGGCGTCGTCCTGCAGTTTCCCGTGCGGAGGCGTCGCTGAACATGACACTCGGATCAACGGACATCGCCTCGATCGTCGGGCGCGACCCGGTGGCGTTGGCCCAGCTTCGCGCCGCGCGTACGCTCGCCCTGCCCGACTGGTGCATCGCCGCGGGCTTCGTGCGCAATCGCGTGTGGGACCATCTGCACGACATCTCGCCGCCGCGCGAACCGCCCGACATCGACGTCCTTTATTACGACGCGGCCGACCTCTCGAAGGAGCGCGAGGTCGAGCACGAGAAGCGGCTCAACGCCCTGATGCCCGGCCTCGCCTGGCAGGTGCGCAACCAGGCGCGCATGCATGTGTGGAAGGGCGTGCCGCAGCACCGCGATACGGCCGATGCGATGATCTACTGGCTGGAGACGGTGACGGCGGTCGGCGTGCGGCTGGAGGCCGACGACAGCCTGACGGTGATCGCGCCGCTCGGCATCGACGACCTCGTCAACCTGCGCTGCCGGCCAACGGCGTTCGGCCGCACGCAACGCAAGGAGTACGACGCGCGCATCGCCGCCAAGCGCTGGAGCGAGCTGTGGCCGAAGGTGCGGTTCCTGGATTGATGCCAGGCGCGCGCCACTCCAGTGGCGCGTCATGATGCGCCCCAGCATCAGAGAAGCTTCATCTGCCGCGCGTCGCGTTTGGCGTCGACCAGCGCGGTGCGCGCCTCCTCGGGCACGCGGAAGCGCAGCGTGTCGAGGCGGTAGCGGATCTTGTTCAAGCCCAGCCGCTTCACCGCCGCGCTGAAGCGGGCGCTCAGAAGCTCGGCGATCGGGCCCTCGCCGCGCATGCGCACGCCGAAGCCCGACTGGTAAAGCGCGCCGCCGCGCATCTGGCGGATCAATGACAGCACGCGCTCTGCGCGGTCGGGCCGGTGCTGGCGCAGCCATTCCTCGAACAGCTCCTTGATCTCGAGCGGCAGGCGCAGGACGGTGAAGCCCGCGCGCGTGGCGCCCGCCTCGGCGGCGGCCTCGAGGATCGCCTCCATCTCGTGATCGTTCAGGCCGGGGATCATCGGCGCGGACATCACGCCCACCGGCACGCCGGCGTCGTTCAGCGCCCGGATGGCGTCGAGCCGGCGATGCGGCGCCGAGGCGCGCGGCTCCATGGTGCGCGCAAGATCCTTGTCGAGCGTGGTCACCGACAGGAACACCTCGGCGAGGTTGCGCTTGGCCATGTCGGCTAAAATGTCGATGTCGCGCGTCACCAGATGGTTCTTGGTGACGATGCCCACCGGATTGTTGAAGTCGCTCAGCACACGCAGGATCTGGCGCGTGATCTTCATCTCGCGCTCGACCGGCTGATAGGGATCGGTGTTGGTGCCCATGGCCACGACGTCGGGCCGGTACTTGGGCGAGGCGAGCTCGGCCACCAGCAGCTTGGCGGCGTCGGGCTTGAACAGGATCCTGGTCTCGAAGTCGAGGCCGGGCGACAGGCCGAGATAGGCGTGCGTCGGTCGCGCGAAGCAGTAGATGCAGCCGTGCTCGCAGCCGCGATAGGGATTGATCGAGCGATCGAACGGCACGTCGGGCGAGGTGTTGCGCGCGAGGATGGTGCGCGTGGCGTCGCGCGTCAGCGTCGTGCGCAGCGGCGGCAGCTCGTCGTCCTCGGCCGTAGCCGATGGCTCGGTCTCCCAGCCGTCGGTCGTGCGGATGCGCTTCTCGCTGTCGAAGCGACTCGACTCGTTGGAGAGCGCGCCGCGGCCGTGATGCACGGGCTCGGCGATCGCATCGTCGGGATAGTCAGGAGGATTTTTCGGCCTCATGGTAAGGCCGACTCTGAGAACAAACAGGGAACGAGTCAAGCCATCCATTCGGCTCGGATCGATTGAATCGCGTCGCGCCGGAAGCATTGGTCGATGCGCGCATCGATGTGCGCTTTCATCGCCGGCGCGAGTCCGGCATCGCTCCATTGTGTCGGGTCGGACGGATCGCGTGGCCCGCGTGTCTGCACGCGCCATCGAGCCATGAAAAGCGTGGTCCGGAGCCACGTCAGGCGGCGCATCGGCAGCAGCCACGGTTCGAGATCGGCGGGCGGCCGCGGGCCGACCCTCTCAAGATATAGCGTGTAGAAGCGCTGAACGTCGGCAAGTGACAGCACTTTGCCTACATCGGGATGCCACAGCGTCGAGGTTGCAAGCGTTGCATGCGCCAGATCGATCGCGGGCGAGCCGACATGGACTTTCTCGAGATCGACGAACCAGGCGATGCCGTCGCGATCGACGATGAAGTTGCCGGGATGCGTGTCGGCCAGCGCCACGGTGAGCGGCTGCGCGCGCTGCGCGACGGCGGTCGCCATGCGGCGCATCAGGCTGAGCTCCTCGGCGATCTCGGCGCGCGCGCCCGCATCGGGCACGGCCTTGTCGAGGAAACGCGTGGCGTTCTGCTCGATCGCGGCGAGCGTCTCGAGGAAGGGATTTTTCTGGCGCGGGATCGGCGAGTTGTCGGCCGGCAGCGGCAGCGCGTGGATGCGCGCCAGCGTGTCGACCATGGCGGCGAGCTCGTCGGGCAGCCGCGGCGCGCGGCCGTCGATCGCGTCGACGATCAGCGCGCCACCCGGCAGGCCGGGACGCGGCTCGATCACGTCGTGCAGGCGAGGCGTGCGCTGCGCGGTGCCGAGATGGCGAAAGGCTTCGGCCTGTATGGCGAGGCGCGCGGCCGCCGAGGGATCGCCCTCATGCGCATAGGCGACGCGCGCGATGAGATCGTCGGGCAGACGCACATGGCCGTGCGCGGTGCCGGTCGCGGGCAGCGGCTTCAGGTCGGCGGCGGTGAGCGAGGCGAACGCCGGCCGCTCGCGCAGTGCAGCGACGAGAGCGTCAGTCATGTCTTCCGGACCGCGCGCACCTTGCGCACTCATGAGCGGCACGATGCGAGCGGTCCGGAGGATCATGAGAAGGCCTTGGAATTCGCATCAACCACTTCGCGGCATCTTGCCTTCGTTCAGGCGCGGCATCAGCTCGGCGAAGTTGCAGGGCCGGAAGCGGATGTCGAGCTGCTGGCGTAAAATGTCGTCCCAGCCGTCCTTGCAGGCGCCGGTCGAGCCCGGCAGCGCGAATATGTAGGTGGCGTTGGCGACGCCGGCGATGGCGCGCGACTGCATGGTCGAGGTGCCGATCTTCTGGAAGGAGATCCAGCGGAAGACCTCGCCGAAGCCTTCTATGCGCTTCTCGAACAGGCCATCCAGCGCCTCCGGCGTGACGTCGCGGCCGGTGACTCCGGTGCCGCCGGTGGTGATGACCGCCTCGACGTTGGGATCGTCGATCCACTTCTTCACCTGCGCGCGGATCTTGTCGACGTCGTCGGTGACGATGGCCCGGCCGGCCAGCACGTGGCCGTCACGGGCGATGCGCTCGACCAGCGTGTCGCCCGACTTGTCGGTCTCGAGCGTCCGCGTGTCGGAAACGGTGAGCACGGCGATGTTCACCGGCTTGAAGGGTTTGGATTCGTCGATCCTGTTCATGTCGTCATCCTACAACTGCCATCTTGCCGGGGCGAGACCGCGGGCCTAGATGGGAGATATGACCGACTGGAAACATGACGGCGTGCGGGTGATCCCCGCCGGATCGCTCGACACCAACACCGCGCAGACGCCGGGCATGAACCGCGCCGCGGCCATCAATTTCGCCCGCGTCGGCGCCCAGAAGCTGTGGGCCGGCACGGTCACCATCCACGCCCACGCGAAGACCGGCGCCCATCACCACGGGCACCTCGAGAGCGTGATCTACGTCGTGAAGGGCAAGGCGCGCATGCGCTGGGGCGACCAGCTGCAGTTCACCGCCGAGGCCGGCCCCGGCGACTTCATCTATGTGCCGCCGTATGTCCCGCACCAGGAGATCAACGCCTCGGACACCGAGCCGCTGGAATGCGTGCTGGTGCGCTCCGACAACGAGGCCGTGGCGATCAACATCGACATCGAGCCGGCCGAGAAGCCCGAGACGGTGTACTGGGTCGATCCGACCCATCCGCATCCGCACAAGCATTGACCTCAGCGCTGGGCGTCCAGGCGCTGTACCTGACCCGGCCAATCCAGAATCCGTTGGTCGGCGGTCAGCAATACCGCCTGCTCGACCAACGCGGTGGCAACGATAATGCGGTCCGGCGGATCGCCTGACATATTCTGGAGATCCGACGCTCTCATTGCGATATCTGCCGATAGCAGGACTTCTCGTACGCCCAACGACAATATGCGGGTCCGCCAATCCCGGAGGCTCGACGACGCTGCGAGGCGTTCACGCTGCAGAGCCCGACCGACCTCGTAAAAGACAATCGTTGGTATTGCCAACTCACCCGCTGCGAGTGCGGCGTCGCACCGGCGCCTTGCGTTCTTTCCGAGTTTTGGGACTTGCTCCGTCAGCCATACGATTGTGTGCGTATCGAGCAGGAGGCTCATCGAATCCTTTCATGATGTTCCGCCATTCGCGATCTTCGTCATAGTCGTCGTCGATCGGCCCGACGATATCTCCCAGGATCTTGAAAGTGCCTTTGGTGGCGCCCCACAAAGTCTTCGGCTTCTCGCGCACGGCGACGATCTGCACCTTCGCCTTGCCGCGCTTGGTGACAGTGATGGGCTGGCCGCTTTCGGCGACCTCGTCGATCAGGGCGAGGCACCGCGCCTTGAAGGCGGCGGCGTTGATCTTCCTGTCCATGGAACCGGCTCCAATGTGACCATATGATATGGTCACATCGGCCGGAGAGGGTCAATGTCAGGCGGCGGCGGCCCTCACCTCGGCCGAGCGGTCCCACAGGTTGGGCTGCTCCTTGTTGGTGTAGCCCGACACGAAGAGCTTGGGCGCGCCGGTCTTCACGTCGAAGGTATGGCGGCGCACCGCGCCGATATTGCCGCCATAGACGTGGATACTGATCGAGCCCTGGTCGGTGAGCGCGTTGGTTACCTGGTGGATGTCGCCCTCGGCCGGCAGCAGGACCTCGACGTCGCCCGGCTTCAGGGCGTTCAGCGCGCCGGCCTTGAGCGCGCCGGTTTCGCGATCGGGCGCGAAATGCAGCGAGGTCTCCGAGCCGCGCAGCATGCCGACCATGCCCCACATCTGGTGATCGTGGACCGGCGTCACCGCGCCCGGCGCCCAGACGAAGCTCACGACGCAGAAGCGCTCGAACGGATCGCACCACAGCAGGTTCTGGGCGTAGCCGTGCGATGGCACCTTCGCCATCGACTCGGGCAGCCAGTCATCATGCGACACCAGCTCGCCCAACAGCTTCTGGCCAACCTCGACGATCGCCGCCTCGTCCTTGTCCTGCCACGCGCCGCCCACCAGCGAGGTCATGTCTCCGATGAAGCGGCGCAGGCGGTCGATGGTCATGTTCTCATCCTGGCGATCAACGCCCTGTATCCTGCCCAGTGTAGCGCGGCCATTCGTGCGCCGCGATCTGGTCGAGCGACAGCGTCGGCTGGCCGAGCCTGATCTGGTAGACCCAGTAGTTGGTGAGCACACGCTGCACGAAGTCTCGGGTCTCGTGCAATGGGATTGAGGCGATGTAGAGCAGCGGATCCTGGCTCGCGTTCAGCGAATTGTCCCAGCGCATGACGTTGCCCGGCCCGCCATTGTAGCCCGCCGCGGTGCGCACCAGGTTGTTGTCGACCTCGCCCAGCAACGAGATGATGTAGGCCTGCCCCAGCGCCACGTTGTTGGCGGGATCGTAGGGATTGCCGCCCGCCGTCTCCGGCGCATAGCGGTTCGACACCAGCCGCGCCGTGCCCGGCATGAGCTGCATCAGCCCCATGGCGCCCACCGTCGAGCGCGCCTTGGGATTGAACGCCGATTCCTGGCGCATGAAGCCCCAGACCAGCGCGCGGTCGAGCGCCCAGCCGCCGGACGGCTGCCACGGCGGCAATGGATACATGGCGCCGTCGTAGCCCTTGATGTTGTGGCGCTGGTCCCAGTTGGCGTTGCCGACGCGCACCGACAGGCCGGGCAGGTTCGCCTTCTGGGCCACCGACATGACCGTCTCGATGTATTGCGGATCGGCGTCGATCGAGGCCGCGAACAGCTCGCGCTCGGCCGCGGTCTGGGCGCCGAGCTGGAACAGCGCGAGCGCACGCCGGCCGGCGCGGTCGTTCTTCAGCACGTCGGCGCGGCGGCGGTCGAGGGCGGGCACGTTCCAGTCGGGCTCGATCCTCATGCCGAGCGCCTTCTGGGCGATCAGGCCATGGAAGGTGCGGCCATGCAGTGCCGCGCGCTTGAGGTAGGGCGCGAACTTCTGCGGGTTGCCGGCCAGCAGGTTGGCGCGGCCGGCCCAGAACGAGCCTGCCGAGAGCGTCCACGACGAGGCCTGGTCGGGCGCGGCATCGGCCACCGCCTCGAAGCGGCGCGCGGCCTCGGCGTAGTTGCCGCCCTTGAAGGCCGCAAGCCCAGCCGTCCAGTTGGCGTCGGGCGGCATGCTGACCTCGATCGGCACCTGCACGCCGCGCTGCGAATCGGCTTCCAGCGCGCGGGTGCGCATGCGGCCCTTCCACAGCTCGACTTCCTGCGGACCCAGCACGTCGACCGTCGACTTGCGGTCGAGCAAGGCAAAGGCCGCGTTGAAGCCGCCGTCGTCGGCCATGCCCTGCAGGCGCGCGCGCAACTCGGCGGCCTGGCCCGCATCGGCGCCGCGGGTCGTGCGCGCCGCGGCAAAGGTCGGCGACGGCTGGGCAAAGCCTACGAAGCTCGCCGGCGTGATCTCGGCCGAGCCCGGCGTGCGGCGCGCCGTGGCGAGCTTGTAGATGGCCGGCGCATCGGGATGGTCGTTGTAGTCCTGCAGCCACTGGGCGAGTTCGGGGAACTTCGCCTGGTACTGCGGGCTCAGGAAGCGCTGGGCGCTGACATAGCCCATCAGGGTCTTGTCCTTGACCTGGGCGATGTCGGCATCGGCCTGGGCGAACTGGCCCGCGGCCTGGGCCTGGAAGATGCGGCGGTAGCGGTCGCGTTCCTCGCCATCGAGGACCGTCGGCAGGTCGGCGACCACGGCCATCTCGTCGAGCTCGATGATCGGCGGCGGCGGCACGAACACCGGACGGCGCGGAACGATGGTGGGATGTACGCCCGGCCGCGGGGCGGCGGCGACGGCGGGCTTGGTCGCGGCAGCCGGCTTGGCTGCCGCGGGTTTTGCGGGAGGTTTCGGCTTGGTCTGGGTCTGCGCCAGGGCCCCGGCCGCCAGCATCGTCGCTGCCCCCAGCAAAACGATCGAGACGACGTATTTCATAGCGGTACCGTAGTGGGACTTGGCGTCCCATGCCAGCGCAGGATGGCTATACTGCGGCCAACCGGAGGACCCCATGACCATCCATCAGGAACGCGCCACCGCCGTACGACGCCTGATCGCCGAGAGCCGCGCCATCGAAAAGACGGGCGTGACCCGCGCCAACCTCGAGAAGATCGGCGGCTTGCTCGCCGCGCTCGCCAGCCGCGCCGAGCTCTTTCCACAGGAGGAGTTTCCGTTGGGCGCCGACGGCGGCATCTATCGCCTGGCCGAGGACCCCGACCATCGCTTCGCGCTCTACGCCTCGGCCGGCGGCGCCGGCAAGAAGGTGCCGCCGCACAATCACACGACCTGGGCGATCATTGCGGGCGTCCACGGCGCTGAACGCAACGTCGTCTACGACCGGCTCGACAACGGCGCGCGCCAGGATCTCGTGCAGCTGCGCGAGGCACCGGCCAAGGAGAAGACGCTGCGCCGCGGCGACGTCATCTGCTACCTGCCCGACGATTTCCATCACATCGAGACTCCGGTCGGTTCGGGAGACGCGCTGCATCTGCACTTCTATGGGCTCAGCCTGGAGCACCTGCCCGACCGCGTGTCGGTCGACATGGCGACGGGCAACGCCAAGCGCTTCATGGCCAAGGCCAGGATCCTGACTCCCCTGCTCGAGGCGACGCAGGTCAAGGCGATGCTGAAATCGGGCGAGATCTTCGGCTTCTTCGACGTGCGCGAGGAAGGCGAGTTCTCGATCCAGGGCCATCCCCTTTTCGCCACGCCCTTGCCGCTGTCGCGGCTGGAGCCGCGGGTGCTCGCCCTGCTGCCCGACCCTCACACCCGCATGGTGCTGATGGACAGCGGCGACGAGGCCCAGGACCCGCAATGGCTGGGCCGCGCCAACCGGGCGGCGGCGAAGCTCTCGCAACTCGGTTACACCAATGTCGCCGTCATGAAGGGCGGGCTGAAAGCCTGGCGCGACGCGGGCTACGAGGTCTTCACCGGCGTCAACGTCCCGTCCAAGGCGTTCGGCGAGGTGGTCGAGCACGAGAACGACACGCCGCGCATCGACGCCGCCGATCTCCAGAAGCTTTTAGACGCCAAGACCGACCTGGTGATCCTGGATTCGCGGCCGATGCCGGAATTCAACAACATGTCGATCCCGGGCGGCGTCGATTGCCCCGGCGCCGAGCTGGTCTATCGCGTGAAGGATTTCGCGCCCAACCCCGAGACGCTGGTGGTGGTGAACTGCGCCGGCCGCACGCGCTCGATCATCGGCGCGCAGTCGCTGATCAATGCCGGCCTGCCCAACAAGGTGATCGCGCTCAAGAACGGCACCATGGGCTGGCATCTCGCCGGCCTGAAGGTGGCGCGCGGCGAGACCAAGTCTTTCGGTCCGCAGGGTCCGGAGGCCGCGAAGTTCGCGCAGGCGGCAGCAGCGACCATCGCCAGGAAGATGAACATCAAGAAGACCGACAAGGCAGGACTCGCCAGGCTCGAGGCGAAAGGCGGCCCGCTCTATCGTCTCGACGTGCGCGATCCGGCCGAATACGCGCAAGGCCATCTGAAAGGCTTCCGCCATGCCGCGGGCGGCCAGCTCGTGCAGGCGACCGATCAATATGTCGGCGCGCGCAACGCGACCATCGTATTGCACGACAATGACGGCGTGCGCGCCACCATGACGGCGCACTGGCTGATGCAGATGAACTGGAGCGAGGTCTACGTCCTCGACCACAAGCCCACCGCCAGCGAGCTCACCACGGAGGCCGAGCCGCGTTTCCCGGCAGGTTTCTCCCTGCCGACGCCCGCGGTCGTCGCACCGGCCGAGCTCGACAAGGCGCTCGAGGAGTCCCTGGTGATCGATCTCGATACCAGCCTGCGCTATCGCGACGGCCACGTGCCCGGCGCCTGGTTCGCCGTGCGCGCCGGGCTGGCGCGGAGCATCCCGGAGATGCTGGCCAAGCAGAAAGGGGTGGGACGTGTCGTGCTGGTCTCGCCCGACGGCGAGATCGCGGCCCTTGCAGCGGCCGAAGCCGCGGACGCAGCGGGCGGACTGCCGGTCGCCGTTCTGGCAGGCGGCATGAAGGCGTGGCGCGACGCCAAGCTGCCGGTCGAGGCGGGACACACGCGGATGGCCGATCCACCGACCGACGTCTGGTACCGACCTTATGACTTCAAAGATAATGTCGAGGCCGCCATGCGGCAGTATCTCGAATGGGAAGTCGATCTCGTGCCGCAGGTGGCGCGCGACGGCGATGCGGCGTTTTCGGTGCTGAAGGCGTAGTCATTCTTCCGGACCGCGCGCGTCCTGCTCGCTCATGGTCATGAGGCGCGCAGGATGCGCGCGGTCCGGAAGAGCTAAGAGATTGATCTATATGGCAAATCCTCCGGACCCCGAGGGCGATCGCCGGCGCATCGAGGAGATCGATGCGCGCCTCAAGGCGGCGCGCGGAAAAATCGAAAAACCGCGCCCGAACAACGGGGTAAGTAGCGGAATGTCGCACCGCCAGACAGGCGTTGCGTATCGAGTGATGGTGGATATGATCGCGGGCCTTTTGGTCGGGGGGTTCCTCGGCTATTGGCTCGACCGTTGGTTGGGTTGGGCGCCTTGGTCACTGGTGACGGGCCTGGTTCTGGGCTTCGTCGCCGGCGTCAACAATGCCTGGCGCGCCATTCGAGACTACTCGAGGGACGCGGCCAAGGCTGGGGGGAGCGACGAAGAGCGCCGCCTGCCCTGAGCCGGTCGGACGTAGGATAGACGCGTTGGGGACGAGGTAGCCAAATGCACAGCCCGATGGAGCAGTTCGAGATCAAGCGGCTGCTCCAACTGAATCTTTTTGGCATCGACGCCTCTTTCACGAATTCATCGACCTGGATGGTGATCGCCGTGATCCTGGCGACCGCCGTCTTCGTCTGGGGCATGCGCCAGCGCGCCCTGGTGCCGGGCCGCCTGCAGTCGGTCGCGGAAGTCGGCTACGAGTTCGTTGCCGGCATGGTGCGCGACAACGTCGGCGACGGCGGCAAGAGGTACTTCCCGTTCATCCTGACGCTCTTCATCTTCATCCTGTTCTGCAACGTGCTGGGCATGGTGCCCTACTCGTTCACGCCGACCAGCCACATCGTCGTCACCTTCGCGATGGCGGCGTTCGTGTTCGTCGGCGTGACCATCATCGGATTCGCGAGGCACGGCCTGCACTTCCTGTCGCTGTTCGTGCCGAAGGGCGTGCCGTTCGCGCTGCTGCTTCTGCTGGTGCCGATCGAGATCATCTCCTACTTCATCCGCCCCTTCAGCCTCTCCATTCGACTGTTCGCCAACATGCTGGCGGGCCACACCATGCTGAAGGTGTTCGGCGGCTTCGTGGTGATGCTGGGCATCATCGGCGGCTGGGCGCCGCTCGCCTTCATCGTCGTGTTCACCGGCCTGGAACTCCTGATCGCGTTCCTGCAGGCCTACGTGTTCGCGATCCTGACCTGCCTTTACCTGAACGACGCAGTTCATCTCCATCACTGATCCATACGACTGAAAGGAAATCGAAATGGACGCCTCTGCAGCCAAGCTCATCGGTGCCGGTCTGGCCACCATCGCCCTCGCCGGCGTCGGCGTCGGCATCGGCAACATCTTCGGCAGCTTCGTCTCCGGCGCGCTGCGCAACCCCGAGGCGGCTCCCCGCGTGTTCGGCAACGTGCTCCTGGGCTTCGCGCTCACGGAAGCCGTGGCGCTGTTCGCGCTGGTCATCGCCTTCATGATCCTGTTCGTGTTCTAAGCAGACGATGCTCAGGTCGATCTACGGTGCGCTCGCCGGCCTCGCCGTGTTGGTGGCGAGCGGCACGGCAATGGCGAAGGAAGGGTCGGGCGGCATGCCGCAGCTCGACTATCACAGCTTCGCACCGCAGCTCGTCTGGCTCGCGATCGCCTTCCTGGCGCTTTACTTGGTGATGTCGAGGCTCGCGGTCCCCGCGATCTCCGATACCATCGACAGGCGCCAGGGCAAGATCCAGGGCGATCTCGACGCCGCGGAGAAGGCCAACGAGGACACTCGCAGCTTGGTCGCGGCGTACGAAAAGCGGCTGGCCGACACCCGCGAGGAGGCGCGCAAGCTGATGCGCGAGCGCGGCGAGGCCGATAGCGCTGCGGCGGCCGCCCGCTTCAGCGCGCTGCACGACAAGCTCAATGCGCAGATCGGCGAAGCCGAGAAGCGCATCGCCGCCCAGCGCGACGACGTCATGGCGGGCCTGGAAAACATGGCCAAGGACATCGGCCTGGAAGTCTACGCCAAGCTCGCCGGCCAGCCGGCCGACCAGGCGGCGCTCGCCGCCAAGATCGCGGCGGCGAAAGGAGGCAGGTAATGATCGGCACTGCCTGGGCGGCTGACGCCGCACACAGCGAGAGCATCTTCTCCGATCCGGCGTTCTGGGTCGCAGTCGCCTTTGTCCTGTTCTTCGCGCTGGCGGGCAAGGCTCTGTGGGGCCGCATCTCGGCCATGCTCGACAAGCGGTCGGCCGACATCGCCAAGGCGCTGGCCGACGCCGCGCGGCTGCGCGAGGAGGCCATGAAGGCCAAGGCGGACGCCGAGCGCACGCTGGGCCAGGCTCAGTCCGAAGGGGCCGAGATCCTGAAGCAGGCGCGCGAGGAAGCCGAGCGCATGCAGGCCCGCGCCGCCCAGAACCTGGAGACGGCCGTGGCGCTGCGCGAGCAGCAGGCGCTCGACCGCATCGCCCAGTCGGAAGCGGCCGCCACCAAGGAAGTGCGCGACACCGCCGTCGACGTGGCGCTCTCGGCCACCCGGGCGCTGTTGCGCGATCAGGTCGGGTCGGGCCGCAGCGCCGCCCTGGTCGACGAGGCGATCGCCGAGCTGCCGCGCCGCCTGCACTGATTTCCCGCAAACAAAAATCGCGGGCTACCTGGCAGCCCCCGTCGCAAGGCGGGGGCTTTTTCTTTCTTTCTGTCTCTTCTCCTCCCCCGTCTTCGGGGGAGGATACAGGAGGGGGAAGGCCACAAAGGCGATCTCTCCGATTTCAGATGTGAAATTGCATGCACTTCGCCTGTTGCTCACCCCCTCTCTGTTCTCCCCCGTAAGACGGGGAAGGACGTAAGATCGGACAAGACGCCGTAACGTCGATCGACTAGCGTCGTCATCCAGATGGGGGAGACGTTCAAATGATTGGTGCGTTTCGGGTTATCGGCATCGCATCGGCTGCCGCCGTGCTTGGTCTTGGCCTGCCGGCCGCCGCCCAGACGGACAACTTCATGAGCGAATGCCAGCAGGGTTCCTCCGCCGCGGATCCCGTGAAGGCCTGCACTTGCATGTCGGGCAAGGTGACCGGCGCCGTCCGCGCCGACGCGATCGCTGCCATGCACAGCATGAACACGACGAAGGGCGCCAATGGCGGTCCACCCGACGCCAAGGCGCTGCCGGCCAATCAGCAGAAAGGGCTCGAGGCGGTGATTGCCGCGCACGGGCAGTGCCAGTAGCGGCCGACCTTTCGGCTGCCGAGCTCCGCCAGCTCGGCGACATTGCCGGGACGATGATCCCGGCCGATTCGACCCTCGGCGTCCCCGGCGCCGACGACCCGACCATCCTCGATGACATCGTGAAGTCGCTCGGCCGCGATCTGCCGCTGATTCGCGAGGCGCTGGCGACGATCGCCGCGGCGGCAGGCGGCGACTTCGCGACCATGGATCGCGAAAAGCGCGAGGCGTTGATCAACGGCTACTACGCGACCGGTGCAGCCGCTGCCGTGGCGCTCGGCCGCGTGCTTCTCGGCGTCTACTACCGCGACGACCGTGTCCTGCTCGCACTGAAGCAGGAGGCCCGCCCGCCCTTCCCCGAGGGCTACGCGCTCGAACAGGGCGACTGGTCGCTGCTCGACGCGGTGCGCAACCGTCCGCCGCTGTGGCGCGACGACCGCAAGGAGCTCGCCAAATGAGCGGCAACGAGCGGGTCGACGTGCTGATCGTCGGCTCCGGCGCCTCGGGCGCGGCCGTGGCCTGGAGCCTCGCCGAAACGAAGATGCGGATCCTCTGCCTCGAGCAGGGCGACTGGATGAAGTCGACCGACTTCCCCAGCAACGGCCGCGACTGGGAGGCGCGCCGCTACGGCGATTTCGATATCTCTCCCAACCGCCGCGGCCGCGACACCGACTATCCGGTGAACGACGACAACTCGCCGATGAAGGTCGCCAACTTCAACGGCGTCGGCGGCGGCACCCTCATCTACACGGCGCATTGGCCGCGCATGCACCCGTCGGATTTCAGGGTGAAGTCGCTGGACGGCGTGGCCGACGACTGGCCGATCGACTACTGGACGCTCGAGCGCTTCTACGAGGAGAACGACCGCATGATGGGCGTGTCGGGCCTCGCCGGCGATCCCGGCGTGCCGCCGCGCAGCCCGCCCATGCCGCCGATCCCGCTGGGCAAGACCGGCTCACACTATGGCCGGGCCATGAACAAGCTCGGCTGGCACTGGTGGCCCTCCGACACCACCATCGCCACGACGCCTTACGAAGGCCGCGCGCAGTGCATCAACCTCGGCCATTGCACGCCGGGCTGCGCGCAGGGCGCCAAGGCCAGCACCGACATCACCTACTGGCCGCTCGCGCTGCGCGCCGGCGTCGAGTTGCGCACGCGCTGCCGGGTACGCGAGATCACCACCGACGAGCACGGCATGGCGGCCGGCGCGATCTACCACGACGCCAACGGCAAGGAACAGTTCCAGCCGGCCGAGGTCGTGATCGTCGCCTGCAACGGCGTCGGCACGCCGCGGCTCCTGCTGAACTCGGCCTCGGGACGGTTCCCCGACGGGCTCGCCAATTCCTCGGGCTTGGTCGGCAGGAACCTGATGCTCCATCCGTGGCCGATGATCTCGGGCTATGTCGAGGAGACGCTGGATGGCGGACGGGCGCCCATCACCAACATGTGGAGCAAGGAGTTCTATGAGACCGACCGCAGCCGCGGCTTCGTGCGCGGCTACACGCTGCAGTTCAATCGCGGCATGGGCCCGGCCAACCAGGCGATCACCAGCGCCGCCGCCGGCCAGTTGCCGTGGGGCCGCGACCATCATCGCGTCTATCGCGAGATGTTCGAGCACCGGGTGGGCATCGGTGTGGCCTGCGACGACCTGCCGGAGGAGCACAATCGCGTCACCCTCGATCCGGTGCTGAAGGACGGCAACGGCATCCCGGCGCCCAGGATCGACTACGCGATCAGCGAGAACACGCGGCTGATGATGGAGCATGGCATCGCACGGGCCGAGGAGATCCTGACCGCGGCCGGCGCGACGCGACTCTACTGCTCGCGCACTGCGCTGAACTCACCGGGCCACCTTCTGGGCACCTGCCGCATGGGCACCGATCCGGAACGCTCGGTGGTGAACGAATGGGGCCGCTGCCACGACGTGAAGAACCTGTTCATCGTCGACGGCAGCGTGTTCGTGACGGGCGGCGGCGTGAACCCGACCTCGACCATCCAGGCCGTGGCGCTCTACATCGCCGACCAGATGAAGCAGCGGCTGGCGAACCTGTTCGATTGACCCTTCCTGTCCTCCCCCGCCTTCGGGGGAGGATACAGG
>JAEZHS010000399.1 GCA_023436825.1 Pseudomonadota bacterium
TCCTCGATCTCGGCCTTGCTCGAGGTCGGCCCGACCAGCATGCCCTTGCCGCCCGAACCGTGGATCTCCTTGACCACCAGCTCGGGCAGGCGCTCGAGCACGTACTTGAAGTCGTCGGCACGATCGCAGCGCCACGTCGGCACGTTGTTCAGGATCGGCTCCTCGCCGAGATAGAAGCGCACCATCTCGGGCACGTAGGTGTAGGTCGACTTGTCGTCGGCCACGCCGTTGCCCAGCGCATTGACGATATTGACGCGCCCGGCGCGCAGTGCGCCCAGCAGGCCCGCGACGCCGAGGAAGGAATCCGGCCGCATCGCCAGCGGATCGAGGAAGGCATCGTCGACGCGCCGGTAGATCACGTCGACGCGCTGGGGCCCGCGCGGCGTTCGCATGTAGACGCGGCCCTCGTCGACGAACAGGTCGGAGCCCTTGACCAGCTCGATGCCCATCTCGTCGGCCAGGAAGGCGTGCTCGAAGTAGGCGCTGTTGTAGTGGCCCGGCGTCAGCAGCACGACGTTGGGCTCGGCGTCGTCGCTGAACGACACCGAGCGCAGGGTCGCCAAAAGCTCCTCGGTATAGTCGGCGACGGGCAGCACGCGCATGGCCGAGAACAGCTCGGGCGCCAGCCGCATCATCACTTCGCGATTCTCGAGGACGTAGGACACGCCCGACGGCGTGCGCACATTGTCCTCGAGGACGTAGAAGTCCTTCTCGCCGACGCGCACGAGGTCGATGCCGGCGATGTGGGCATGCACGCCGCCCGGCAATTCGAGGCCCTGCGCCATGGCGACGAACTCGGCGTTCATCAGCACCTGCTGCTCGGGGATGACGCCGGCGCGGCAGATCTCGCGCGCGCTGTAGGCGTCGGCCAGGAAGGCGTTGAGGGCGCGTGTGCGCTGGACCAGGCCCTTGTGCAGGTACTCCCATTCGTCCCAGGCGATGACGCGTGGGATGATGTCGAAGGGGATCGTCGTCTCCGCGCCGTCGACCGCGCCATAGGCGCCGAAGGTGATGCCGTGTCGACGATAGAAGACGTCGACCTCGTGCCGCGTCGCCGCGACCTTCTCGGGCGACGTCTGCGCCAGCCAGTTGGCGACGGCGCGATAGGGCGCGCGGACGGCGTCCGCCGCTCCCGAATTCATTTCATCGAATGCCTTGGCCGCCATCCGGCATTTCACCCCCTGTCGAATCACAATATAAGCAATCGACGGGCCAACAAAGTGGCCGTGAGAAATCCGGGAGGAGCAGCGTGAAGCAGGTCCTGATCGACCGCTACGGGACGCCCTGGGACGTCGCGCGCTGCGCCGACGTGGCCGACGTCGGCGAGCCGGCGTCCGACGAAGTCGTGTTCGACGTGCTGGCCTTTCCCATCAACCCGGCCGACATGTGGTTCTGCCGCGGCAGCTACCGGCTGAAGCCGCCGCTGCCGGCGACCCCGGGCGCGGAATGCGTCGGCCGCGTGGCGGCCGTCGGCTCGGCGGTGAAGCACGTCAGGAAGGGCGACCAGGTCATCAACCTGCAACGCGAGAACTGGGCGCAGCGCCGCAAGGTGAAGGGCGACGACGCCATCCCGCTGCCGGCCGGCATCGACCTCAAGCAGGCGGCGATGGTGCGCATCAATCCGCCGACGGCGCAGCTCATGCTGTCGGATTTCGTCGATCTCAAGCCCGGCGACTGGGTGATCCAGAACGTCGCCAACTCCGCCGTCGGCCGGTTGCTGATCGTGCTGGCCAGGCAGCGCGGCCTGCGGACGGTCAATGTCGTGCGCCGCGCCGACCTCGCCGGCGAACTGAAGGCGCTCGGCGCCGACATCGTGATCGCGGACAGCAGCGACCTGGCACGGCAGGTCGGCGAGGCGACGGGCGACGCCAGGATCATGCTGGGCGTCGAGGCGATCGGCGGTGCGGCCACCGGACGGCTGGCCGACTGCATCGCGACGGACGGCACCTTGGTCCATTACGGCTCGATGAGCGGCGAGGATCCCAAGGTCACGCGAAACAACTTCATCTATCGCGGCGTGCGTCTCACCGGCTTCATGCTGGGTCGCTTCCTCGCGCGGCGCAGTGCCGAGCAGATCCGCGCGATCTACGCCGATCTCGGCGGACAGGTCATGACGGGCAAGCTTTTCGCGCCGGTGGACACGGTCTATCCGATCGAGAATATCAAGGACGCGCTGGCCCACGCCGACAGGGGCGGACGCAACGGCAAGATCCTGGTCAGCCCGAACGGGGCGATCTGAACACGGAGGATTAGCGATGAGCTCGGAAGTTTCGGCGGTCGAGAAGGTATTGCAGGTCTATTTCGACGGCCTCTACGAAGGCGATACCAGGAAGCTCGGCGAGGCGTTCCATCCCGCCTCGCATCTCTATGCCGCGGGTGGCGACGGCAAGGCCAGCGACTGGCCGCGCGGCGAGTGGTTCAAGATGGTGGAAGGCCGCCCGTCGGGGAAAGCCAAGGGCAGCGCGCGCGCCGATCGCATCGTGTCGATCGACTTCTCCGGCCCGACCACGGCCATCGCCAAGGTCGAATGCCAGCTGCCGCCGCGCTACTTCACGGATTATCTGACGCTGCTGAAGGTGGACGGTCGCTGGCAGATCATCTCCAAGACCTTCCACACGGTGACGAAGGAATAGGCCCTTCTCTTCTCCTCCCCCGCAAGCCGGGG
>JAEZHS010000426.1 GCA_023436825.1 Pseudomonadota bacterium
CGGCAACCTCATGTGGCGCGCCTTCCTGTCGTGGTTGCGCAGCCTCTTCGGACATAGGGAGACACCGAAATGAGCAAGCTGCAGGTAACCGACATGCTGGCCCGCGCCTTCGCGGCCGAGGGCGTGGACACGCTGTTCACGCTGATGGGCGACGCCAACATGTACTGGTCGGTGGCGATGTCGAAGCTGCCGGGCATGAAAGTGGTGCATGCGCGCCACGAGCATTGCGCCGTCGCCATGGCCGACGGTTATGCCCGTGCCACCGGCAAGGTCGGCGTCGCCTCGACCACCTGCGGGCCGGGCTACACCCAGATCATGACGGCGCTCACCATCTCGGCGCGCTCCAACACGCCGCTGGTGGTGTTCGCGGGCGATGCACCGCTGACTGCCTCCTGGTACATCCAGCAGATCGACATGGCGCCCTTGGCGCTCGCCTGCGGTGCGGCCTATGTCGGCGTGAAGCACGTCGACCGCGCGCTCGACAATGTGCGCGCGGCCTTCCAGATCGCCCAGGCCGAGCGCAAGCCGGTGGTGCTCTCCGTGCCCATGGACCTGCAGAAGCAGGCCTGGCCGCACCTCACCGACTACACGCCCTCCTCAGAGCTTGTGCCCATGGCGCAGCGGCCATTGCCCGATCCCGCCATGGTCGACCGCGTTGTCGACATGATCGCCGGGGCCGAGAAACCCGTGGTGCTGGCCGGCCGCGGCGTCATCCGCTCCGGTGCACGCCAGGCGCTGGAAGCGCTGGCCGAGCAGTCGGGCGCGCTGCTGGCGACGTCACTCCTGGGCAAGGGCCTGTTCGACGGCAATCCCTACGCCCTCGACATCGCCGGCTCCTTCGCCAGCGACTTCGCACGCGAGCGCTTCGCCGAGGCCGACCTGGTGATCGGCGTCGGCGCGGGGCTCGGCCACTACACGACCGAAGGCGGCTATCTCTATCCCGGCGCGCGCACCGTCCAGATCGACGTCAATCCACGCGGCTTGTGGCAAGGCCTGCGCACCGCCGATCTCCATGTTCGTGCCGACGCCAAGGCAGCAGCCGAAGCGATCGTCGCACGCATGAAGGCGCGCGGCGTGTCGCGCACCGGCTTCCGCAACGGCGACATGGCCCAGCAGATCGCCAAGGATTCTCCGGACTCCAAGGAGTTCCAGGTCCAGCCCAACACGGTCGATCCGCGCAAGGCGATCCTCGAGCTCGACCAGGCAATCCCCAAGGACTGGGACATCGTGGTGGGCGGCGGCCACTATTTCAGCATCGCCATGACCCACATGAAGGGCCGGCCGGCGGACAAGTATCACGTGGTCAACGAGTTCGGCGCCATCGGCTCGGGCCTGCCGGCGGCGATCGGCATCGCCGCGGCACGCGGCGACGGCAAGGTCATGCTGATCGAAGGCGACGGCAGCCTGCTGATGCACATCCAGGAGTTGGAAACCATCCGCCGCCAGGGCATCCGCATGCTGATCTCGGTGATGAACGACGGCGGCTATGGTGCCGAGTTCCACAAGTTCCGCGCCAACGGCATCGATCCCACCGAGGCCATGCACGGCCGCGGCGATCTCGCCGGCGTGGCCACGGGCTTCGGCCTGCGCGGCGCCGCCGTCACCGAGATGGGCCGTTTCGCACCGCTGTTCCGCGAGCACCAGGCGGCCAACATCGGCTCGGTGTGGGACATCCACACGGACGACCTGATCCCGTCACGCGCCTATCGGCGCGTGCATTACGGCGAAGCGTAAAAGCCGTCATCCCGACCGGAGCCGAGCACAGCGAGGCGCAGTGGAGGGACCTGGTCTGTTGCTACGTCGACAAGAACAGGTCCCTCGACTGCGCCGCCCGTTGGGCGGCTCCGCTCGGGATGACGCTACGCGTCAAAATCGAGGACGATGCGGCCCTGGATGTCGCCCTGGCGCATGCGGGCGAAGACGTCGTTGATGTTCTCGAGCCTGGCCGTCTCGACCGTCGCCTTGACCTTGCCCTCGCCGGCAAAGGCCAGCGCCTCCTGAAGGTCGAGCCGCGTACCCACGATCGAGCCGCGCACCGTAATGCCGTTCAGGACGGTGTCGAAGATCGACAGGGGGAAATCGCCCGGCGGCAATCCGGTGAGCGACACCGTGCCGCCGCGTCCGACCATGCCCAGCGCCTGTTCGAAGGCCTTCGGCGAGACGGCGGTGACCAGCACGCCCTGGGCGCCGCCGACCTCCTTCTTCACGAAGGCGACGGGATCCTGGGTGCGGGCGTTGACCGCCAGCGCAGCGCCGAGGCGCTTGGCGAGATCGAGCTTGGGCTCGTCGATGTCGACGGCGATCACGTTCAGGCCCATCGCCTTGGCGTACTGCACGGCCATGTGGCCGAGACCGCCGATGCCCGAGATCACCACCCAGTCGTCGGGCTTGGTGTCGGTGACCTTGAGCCCCTTGTAGACGGTGACGCCGGCACAAAGGATCGGCGAGATCTCGACGAAGTCCGCCTTGGCCGGCAAGTGCCCGACATAGTTGGGATCGGCCAGCACGTACTCGGCGAAGCCGCCATTCACCGAGTAGCCGGTGTTCTGCTGGTCGAGGCAAAGCGTTTCCCAGCCGCCCAGGCAATGCTTGCAGTGACCGCACGCCGTATAGAGCCAGGGCACCCCGACGCGGTCGCCTTCCTTGACGTGGCGCACGCCGGTACCGACGGCCGAGACATGGCCGACGCCTTCGTGGCCCGGGATGAAGGGCGGCTTGGGCTTGACGGGCCAATCGCCCTCGGCGGCGTGGAGATCGGTATGGCAGACGCCGGTGGCCGCGATCTTGACCACGACCTGCCCGGGACCGGGCTGCGGCACCGGTACTTCCTCGATCACCAACGGCTTGCGGAATTCGCGGACGACAGCGGCCTTCATGGTTGATGGCATCTTCCGCCTCCTAATGCGTGTATCCCTTGCCTTGCATGCAGTCGTTGAACATCTGCAGCTCGGCGCTGGTGCGATCGGTGTTCGCCTGCTGCTGGGCGGCGATCATGCCGGCACCGCTCATCGCCGGATTGCTGGAAGTGTGGGGATAGAGCCGCGACGCCTGCTGCTGCGCCGAAGCGCGACACAGCGCGGTATCGCTGGCGACCGTGGCGTCATCCGCACCCGCCTTCTTCCAGGTCGTGCCGGGTGCCGCCCCGCCACAGGCCGCAAGGCCGAGCGAAAGAGCCAATACGATCAGCCTGTGGTTCATTTGCCGGTCTCCAGCCACGCGAGCGCCTGGATTTCCTGGTCTTGCGGGAATTGCCTGATGTCGGGTTGGGCCAGATGCTGGGCGATGGCGCGCGCGACCTTGACGAAGCCGCTGTCGGTCACGGCCGCGACCCGTGCGATCTTGCGATGGTGATCGCGCACGAACTTCAGGTGCTCGATCAGGCTTGCGAAACTGTCCCAGCCGGGAAACGACGCGGCGCGGATCAACAAGCCCGTGAGCTGGCCCTTCTCCGCGATATAGGGATCGGCGACAGCGGCGATCCTGTGGAAGTCATCGGCCGACAGGGCACCCTGCGGCGTGATGATTAAGATGCCTTTGTCGGGCAGCAAATCGACCTTGATCATGGCGCTCCCGCCCCGTCTTCGGCCCCACACGATGGCGCTTCCGACGAGCCCCGTCACCTCCCGCTTTTGCATGGCCGAAAATAAATCCGGCGCGATCGTATCTTTTCGCCGTCGCCGTTCGTCCTCGGGGGTGGACGGAAGCATCGATATCACTTAACCTATCAGTTAAGTATTAACCCAAAGCCCGTTCCGAGGAGCGACGGATGAAACTCTTTTACGGTTGGGTCGTGGTCGCCGCCGGCGGCGTGTTGGGATGCGTGACGATCGGCGCCGTGTTCTCGCTGGCCGTCTTCCTGCAGCCGATGGCGGACGCGACCGGCTGGTCGCGCACCGGCGTGTCGAGTGCCATGACGATCGTCTTCCTGGTGATGGGCGTCGCCTCCTTCGGCTGGGGCGCGCTGACCGACCGCTTCGGGCCGCTGCCCGTCATGCTGAGCGGCGGCGTCCTGCTGGGCCTGGGGCTCATGCTCGCCAGCCGCGCCAGCAGCCTGCTCGAGTTCCAGCTCATCTATGGCCTGCTCGTCGGCGGCGCCACGGGCGCGGTGTTCGTGCCGACGATGACGACGGTCACCGGCTGGTTCGAGAAGCATCGCAGCCTGGCCGTGTCGCTGGTGTCGGCCGGCATGGGCATGGCGCCGATGACGATCTCGCCCTTCGCGAGCTGGCTGATCACGAACTACGACTGGCGCACCGCCCAGCTCGTGATCGCCATCATGGCCTGGATCGTCCTCGTGCCGACCGCCTTCCTGGTGCGCCGCGCGCCCGAGGTGATCGACGAGCGCGAGCGCGTTGCGGCCGCATCGGGCATGACGATGGGCGCGGCCGATCCCGGCCTGACGGCGGGCCAGGCGCTGCGCTCGCCGCAGTTCTGGGTGCTGTCGCTCACCTATTTCGCCTGCTGCGCCACTCACTCCGGGCCGATCTTCCATACCGTGAGCTACGCCATCGCCTGCGGCCTGCCGGTGATGGCGGCGGTCACGATCTACAGCGTCGAGGGCCTGGCCGGGCTGGGCGGGCGCATCCTGTTCGGCCTGGCGGGTGACCGCTTCGGCGCCAAGCGCGTGCTGGTGATCGGCCTGTTCGCCCAGGCGCTGGGCGCCGGCGCCTATTTCTTCGTGCGCCAGCTCAGCGAGTTCTACGCCGTGGCGGCGGTGTTCGGCCTGATCTACGGCGGCATCATGCCCCTCTATGCCGTAATCGCACGCGAATACTTCCCGATGCGCATCATGGGCACCGTGCTGGGCGCCTCGACAGTTTTCTCGGCCGGCGGCATGGCGCTCGGGCCCGTGGTCGGCGGCTGGATCTACGACACCACAGGCGGCTACGCTTGGCTCTACATCGCCTCGGCCGGCATGGGGTTGGGGGCCATGCTGATCGCCCTGCTGTTCCCGCCCTTTCCCTCGCAGCAGCGAGCGGCAGCCCAACCGGCGTGATCAGGCGCCGTTGAAGATCGCTCTCAGCCGAGGGGCGACATCGCGCGCGAAGCGTTCCAGGCTGGCATTGGTGTCGTCGGGCGTGAGGCCCGGCGGCACCGCCCAGGTGACGATGTCGGTGAAGCCGTACTCGCGGATGAAGGCGGCGAGTTCGTTCACGCAGTGCTCGACATCGCCCACCACCCAGGTCTGCGGAATGCGGTCGGCTTCGGCGATGCCCTGGACGCCGCCGTGTCCGCCGGCTTCCTCGCGGAAGCGATGGTAGATGTCCATGCGCCGCCGTTCGGCGACCCGCACCTTGCCCCAGTCGCGCTCGCGATCGTCGGTCACCAGGCATGACTTGATGATGCCGATGCGACGGCTGGAGGGATCGCGGGCGTCGGCCGGGGTGGTTTAAACAAGTGGCGCTGCCGACG
>JAEZHS010000471.1 GCA_023436825.1 Pseudomonadota bacterium
GGGAGAGTAACGCATGGCGAGCAGCGGCTCGGAAGCAATGGTCAGCAACGAAATGGGCGATCTGGACGGCGATTCGCTGGTCATGCATCGCACCGGCCGGCCGGGAAAGATCGAGATCATCGCGACAAAGCCCCTGGTCACGCAAAGGGATCTCGCGCTCGCCTATTCGCCGGGCGTCGCCGCTCCCTGCCTGGAGATCGCCAAGGACGCCAACACGGCCTACGACTACACCGCCCGCGGCAACCTCGTGGCGGTGATCTCCAACGGCACCGCCGTGCTGGGCCTGGGCGACATCGGCGCGCTCGCGGGCAAGCCCGTCATGGAGGGCAAGGCCGTCCTGTTCAAACGCTTCGCCGATGTCGACTGCATGGATCTCGAGGTCGATACCAAGGACGTTGACCAGTTCGTCAATTGCGTTCGCTATCTCGGACCGACCTTCGGCGGGATCAACCTCGAAGACATCAAGGCGCCGGAGTGCTTCATCATCGAGCAACGCCTGCGCGAGCTGATGGACATCCCGATCTTTCACGACGACCAGCACGGCACCGCCATCATCTCGGCCGCCGGCCTGATCAACGCCCTGCACCTCACCGGTCGCAGCATCAAGGACATCAAGATGGTGGTGAATGGCGCCGGGGCCGCGTCGATCGCCTGCATCGAGCTCATCAAGGCGATGGGCTTGCCGCACGAGAACGCCATCCTCTGCGACACCAAGGGCGTGATCTGGCAGGGCCGCACCGAGAGCATGAACCAGTGGAAGAGCGCGCACGCCGTGCGCACAAAAGCGCGCAGCCTGAAGGACGCGATGGAGGGCGCCGACGTCTTCTTCGGCCTCTCGGTCAAGGGCGCCGTGACCAAGGCGATGGTCAAGTCGATGGCCGACAAGCCGATCATCTTCGCCATGGCCAATCCCGATCCCGAGATCACGCCGGAAGACGTGAAGTCGGTGCGCAGCGACGCCATCATGGCGACCGGTCGCTCGGACTATCCCAACCAGATCAATAACGTGCTTGGTTTCCCCTACATCTTCCGAGGCGCGCTCGACGTGCGCGCCCGCACCATCAACGAGGAGATGAAGGTGGCCGCCGCCGAGGCCCTGGCCAGGCTGGCGCGCGAGGACGTGCCGGACGAGGTCGACCGCGCCTATTCCGGTCGGCGTCTGCGTTACGGGCCCGACTACATCGTGCCGGTACCGTTCGACCCACGGCTCATCTCGGTCGTATCGTCGGCGGTCGCCCAGGCGGCGATGGATTCGGGCGTGGCGCGCCGCAAGATCCCCGACATGGCCGAGTATCGCCGCGCGCTGGCCGGCCGCCTCGATCCGACCAATCACTGGCTGCAGAGCCTGTTCGAGCAGGTCAAGGCCAACCCCCAACGCATCGTCTTCGCCGAGGGCGAGGAGGAGCGCACGATCCGCGCCGCCGTGGTGTTCCGCGACAACGGCTACGGCACGCCCATCCTGATCGGCCGCGAGGAGCAGGTGCGCGAGACCATGGCGACGCTCGGTATCACCGACACGGCCGGCATGGAAATCCACAATGCGCGGCTTTCCACGCGCAACGCGCCCTACACCGACCTGGTCTACAAGCGCCTGCAGCGCGACGGCTATCTGCGCCGCGACGTCCAGCGCATGGTCAACCAGGGCCGCAACGTGTTCGGCGCCTGCATGGTGGCGATGGGCGACGCCGCCGGCATGGTGACCGGCATCACCCGCCGCTTCCCCGAATGCTACGGCGACATCAAGCGCGTGGTCGACGAGGAGCCGGGCAAGGTGCCGATCGGCTACTCGATCGTGGTGGCGCGCCACGGCACGGTGTTCCTGGCCGACACCTCGATCAACGAGACGCCGAGTCCCGAGCAACTCGCCACCATCGCCAAGCAGATGGTGGGCAATGCCCGGACCATGGGGCACGAGCCGCGCGTGGCGTTCCTCTCCTTCTCCAACTTCGGCAGCCGCGAGATCGAGCGCATCGACCGCATCCGCAAGGCGATCCGGCTGCTCGATGCCGAGAAGGTCGACTTCGAGTACGACGGCGAGATGCAGGCCGACATGGCGCTGGACTACGCGCTGCTGCGGGAGACCTACCCGTTCTGCCGCCTGACCGGGCCGGCCAACGTGCTGGTCATGCCGGGCCTGCACTCGGCGCATATATCGTCGCGCCTGATGCAGA
This sequence comes from Pseudomonadota bacterium, assembly GCA_023436825.1. The sequence goes on from JAEZHS010000471.1 coordinate 2,172, forward strand.
GACTGGGCGGCGTCACGGTGATAGGTCCTGTGATCGACGGCCTCAAGAAGCCGATGCAAATCGTGCAGATGGGCGCCACGGTGAGCGATCTCGTGAACCATGCGGCGCTCGCCGCCTACGGTGCGCTGAAGAACGGACGGAGGTAACAATGGTCGATCTCGTCATCCGCGGCGCCACCGTCGTCGACGGCCTGGGCAACGATCCCAAGCGGGCCGACGTCGCCGTCAAGGACGGCAAGATCGTCGCCATCGGTTCGGTGCCGGACAAGGGCAACGAGACTGTCGATGCCGATGGTCTGGTGCTGTCGCCGGGCATCGTCGACGTGCACACGCATTACGATGCGCAGGTGACCTGGGACGCCACGCTCTCGCCCTCGCCGTCGCTCGGCGTCACCACGGCGGTGATCGGCAATTGCGGCTTCGGCATCGTGCCGGCGCCGGCTGCAGTGCGCGATCTCGTGATCCGCAACCTCTCGGTCGTCGAGGGCATGGACCTCGATGCCCTGCGCACCGGCATCGACTGGGACTTCGAAAGCTTCAGCGACTACATGGGCATGCTGCGCCGCAAGGGCGCCTACGCCAATCTCGCCGTGCTGGCCGGCCATTCGACGATCCGCACCGCGGTGATGGGCGAGGACGCTTCGCAGAGGAAGGACGCGACGCCGGAAGAGGTCGCGAAGATGAAGGCCATGGTGGCCGACGCCATGGCCAACGGCGCGATCGGGCTCGGTGCGTCGTATTCGCTGAACCATTCGGGCTATGGCGGCGTACCGATGCCGTCGACCATCGCGCCGATGTCGGAACTCGACGCGCTGGTCGGCGCCATGGGGCCGCGCGGCAAGGGCGTGATCGCGATCGCGTCGGGCGTGAAGACGCCGCAGGAGCTGGAGCCGATGGCCGCCAAGTACGGTCGGCCATTCTTCCAGGGCACCGGCATGGCGATGTACAACGAGCAGGAGCCGACGCGCTCGATCAAGATCTTCGAGGACTGCGCCGCCGCCATCCGCCGCGGCAACGGCCTCTACGTGCAGATCCCCTGCCAGCCATTGTCGTTCGACTTCACGATGGCCAACGCCTATCCGTTCTACAGCCATTCGGCGTTCGACCCGATCAAGGCCTATTCGCCCGAGCAGCTGAAGACGGTGTTCCGCGATCATTCGTGGCGCGAGAAGTTCCGCGAGAATGCCAAAAACCCCAAGCCCGGCATGATCTTCCAGGGCAACTGGGATCGCGTCATGGTGGCCGTGACGCACAAGGACAGGAACGCCAAGTACACCAACCGCTACGCCGCGGAGATCGCCAAGTCGGAGCATCGCGATCCGCTCGACGTCATGCTCGATCTCGCGCTGGACGAGGACCTGGAGACCGCCTTCCTCGGCCGTTTCCTCAATGTCGGCGACGACGGGGTGGCGCGGCTGCTGAAGCACGAGGCCGGCGTAGTGGCACTCTCCGACGCCGGCGCCCATCTCATCTACATGTGCGATGCGGGCTTCGGCCTGCACTTCCTGGCGCGCTGGGTGCGCGAGCGCGGCGACTTCACGCTGCAGGAGGGCATCCGCCGCCTGACCAGCCATCCCGCCGACCTCTACGGCATCCAGAACCGCGGCCGGCTCGCGGTCGGCGCGCACGCCGACATGCTGCTGTTCGATCCCGCGACCGTGGGCATCAGCCCGGCCGAGCGGGTCGCCGATCTGCCCGGCGGCGGCCGCCGCACCATCCGCCGGCCGACCGGCGTGCACGGCGTCTTCTGCAACGGCGTCAAGACGTTCGACGGCACGGATTACGTCAAGCACGCCAAGGGGCCGGGCCACGTGCTCGACCGCTTCAACGCCTCGGCCGGCGGACACACGCTGCTCGCGGCGCAATAACGGGAGCGGCGATCAAGCCGCCCCGCTCAATTCCCGACGGCGTCCGTGACGCACTTCTTGGTGAAGCTGGTCCTGGCGGCGCCGCTCAGCTTCTTGTCCGTTGCCGACGTATCGCACGCCGCCTGGGCGTCGGTTTCGCACTTCTTCATGAAACTGGTCAGTGCCGCGCCGGCCAGCTTCTTGTCCGTCGCCTGGGACTTGCAGGTCGGCGGCGCGGTTTGCGCCCAGGCACTGGCGGACGCGAGAACAACGGCCATTGCCATCAAAGCAGTACGCATGGGCGGCCTCCTTTGTCAGAGCGGTGGCGCTCTATACGGTCAACAGCGGATTTCTCTCGCGACCAACCTGTGATCGACGGCGGCGAGATGCCGTTTCGCTGTCGCTGCAGAGCGACTGCACTCGCCAAGCGCGACGGCCTGCGTGCGGCTCAGCTACAGTGGCCACAACAATCTCGCCTGGGAGGGCGCCTACATGTCGACGGTCATGAAGATCAGCAGCCGCAATCTCGTTTCGATGCGCCGCCGCAGTCTCGTCAAAGGCGGCCTCGCCGGCATCATCGCCAGCGGCATGGCGCCGACTTTCGCCCGCGCGGAGGTGAAGAAGCTGGTGATGGCGCATCTCAACGCCGTGCCCGAATCGGCCGCGGTGGCCTTCGACTGGCAGGCCGCCGAGGTGCGCAAGCGCTCCAATGGCGAGCTCGACATGCAGTTCTTCGGCTCGACGCTGATCAGCAAGGAGCTCGAGATCATGAACGCCGTGAAGTCGGGCAACATCGCCATGGGCAATCCCGGCGGTGCGGCGGCCACGGTGTTCCCCGAGATGGGCGTGTTCCTGGTGCCCTATCTCGTGCAGAGCTACGACCAAGCCTACAAGATGTTCAACGGTGCGATCGGCGACAAGCTCGATAAGCAGTTCCAGGACAAGTACAAGCTGAAGACGCTGTGCTTCTTCGACTACGGCTTCCGCCACTTCTGGACCAACAAGAAGCCGATCGTCGAGCCCCGCGACCTGCGCGGCGCCAAGATCCGCGTGCAGCAGGCCAAGGTCTACGGCGACACGATCAACGGACTGGGCGGCAACGCAGTGCCGATGGCCTGGGGCGAGGTGATCTCGGCGGCCAAGCAGGGCGTGATCGACGGCGGCGACCTGCCGATCGTCAATCAGGTCGCGCTCAAGATCTACGAGGTCTCGAAGTACTGCTCGATGACCTATCACAATTACGGGCCGACCCTGAACACCATGAACCTCGCGGTGTGGGAAAGCCTCAGCGACCCGCAGAAGAAGCTGATGCTCGACACCAGCCGCGAGGCCCAGGACAAGATCCGCCAGGCCACCGAATCGGTCGACAACCTGGCCGCGGCCAAGAAGGAGCTCGAGCCCAAGGGCATGACCGTCGTGCAGGGCAACGTCGACGCCTTCCGCAAGGTCGCCCAGGAGAAGATCTGGCCCGCCTACAAGACGCAGTACGCGGCGATGTGGGACGAGATCGCGAGCTTCAAGGCGTAAGGGGTGCGGATGGGCAGCCACCCGCACCCTGTCATCCCGAGGGCGAGGCCCGAGGGACCTTTCCTGTGGCCTCAAAGGTCCTTCGCTTCGCTCGGGATGACACCGTGAAATACATCGTCAACATTCCCAAAGTCGTCGTCGCCCTCCTGCTGGTTGCCGCCATCGTCAACCTGCTGATCGGCGTGTTCCTGCGCTACGTCATGATCGAGGTGACGGACTGGCTCGACGTCGATCCCATCCGCTTCACCTGGGTCGAGGAGGTCGGCGAGATGATGCTGGCCTGGCTCACCCTGATCGGGGCGGCGATCGGCGTGCGCGAGCGTTCGCACTTCACTCTGCACGTGCTCACACACCATTTTTCGCCGCGCACGCAGGCGCTGATCGAGCGCGGCCATCACGTGCTGATCGCCATCCTGGGCGGCATCGCCGCCTGGTACGGCTGGAAGCTCTGTCTTCTGAACCGCACGCTGGTCACGCCCGGCCTCGAGATCAATCTCGCCGCGCTCTACGCCTCGGTCGTGGTCGGCGGCGTGCTGCTGGTGATCTACGCCGTCTCCATGATCGTGGCGCCGCCGCCCATCGATCCCGACGCCGTGCATTGAGGCTTTGAGCGCATGTTGCTGCTTCTCGTCGGGCTGCTCTTCATCGTCCTGATCCTGTTCTCCATGCCGATCGTGTTCGCGCTCGGCGTCTCGGGCGTCGCCGGCCTGTTGATCGGCGGCTACGACATGCAGGTCCTGTCCTCCAGCATGGTCTCGGGCTCGCAGAGCTGGGTGCTGCTCGCCATCCCCGCCTTCGTCTTCGCCGGCGGCCTGATGGAGAAATGCGGCATGAGCCACGCCCTGGTCGACTTCGCGCGCGCGCTGGTCGGCTGGGTCAAGGGCGGGCTCGGCATGTCGGTGATCGTGGTCGCCTACTTCTTCTCCGACATCTGCGGCTCGAAGATGGCCGAGGTGTCGGCCCTGGGCTCGACCCTGATGCCGCCGCTCACCAAGGCGGGCTACAAGCGCGAGGACTCGGCGTCGCTGATCGCCGCCGGCACGGCCATGGGCATGCTGGTGCCGCCGGCCATCTTCATGATCGTGATCGCCCAGGTCACCAACACCTCGGCGGTGGCGCTGTTCCTGGGCGGCTTCATCCCGGCCGCCACCATCATGCTCTGCCTGATGGTGCTGGTGTGGCTGCGCGCGCGCAAATACGACTGGCCGGTCGATTCCAAGCCCAGCCTGTCGCGCATCGTGACGACGGGCCGCAGCGCCGCCGTGCCGCTGGTCATCCCCATCGTCATCCTGGGCGGCTTCTTTCTCGGCGTCTTCACCGCCACCGAGGCGGGCGCCGTCGTCGCGGGCTACGCCTTCGTGGCGGCGCGGCTCTATTACCGCAACGTCAGCTACCGGCAGATGGCGCGGCTCGCCTACGACAGCGCCATCCTGACGGCGGCGGTGATCTTCCTGCTCGCCGTCGCCTCGGTGTTCCAATACCTGATGGGCGTGTCGGGCGTTCCGAAGCTTTTGGCCGAAGTGCTGCACCCGCTGCGCGATGCGCCATGGCTCTTCCTGCTGGCGACGGCCGTGATCACCATGATGTTCGGCATGGTGCTGGAGGGGCTGCCGGCCGCGGTCGTGCTGATCCCGGTGGTCTTCCCGATCGCCGAGGAGATGGGCATAGATCCCATCCACTTCAACATCGTGCAGACGGCAGCCGTCGGCATCGGCCTGTTCCTGCCGCCGATGGGCGTGGGTCTCCTGATGGCGCTGCGTTTCGCCAACCTCTCGGTCGGCCAGCACTGGCGCGCCTACATGCCGTACGTCGCCGCGCTGCTGATCGGCCTGCTGCTGATCATCCTGTTTCCGCAGATCTCGCTGTTCCTGCCGAGGAGCGCCGGGCTCATCAAATAGAGCAAAGCCAGCGGCTCAGTAGTCATGCGCGGACCTAGGCGCGCATGTGAATGCGCCTAGGTCCGCGTATGCCTAGTTCTTCACCTTCTCCACGGTGAGCTCGTGACGGCGGCCGTCGCGCGCCGTCCAGGAGATCGACTGGCCCTCGCCGAGGCCGATCAGGGCGGCGCCGACGGGCGTCATCACCGAGATGCGATGCTCGTCGAGGCTCTCCTCGGCGGGATAGACCAGCTTGAAGGTGCGCGTGTTGCCGTCGTCCGACCGGAAGGTGACGGTCGAGCCCATGCGCACGACATCGGCCGGGACCGCGCCGTCCTGCACAACCTTGGCGCGGTCCATTTCCGACAGGAGCTCGTTCGCGACCTCGGGCAGCCGTTCGAGCGACGCGGTGGCGAGATCGGTCAGTCGCTCATAGTCGGCATTGCTGACGATGATCTGGGGAACCGAGCGGGTACGAACGACGTCGCGCATGGACGATCTCCTGAAAAGCACTCCGAATGTCTTAGAGGGTTGGGCTTCGTGGCTGAACGAAGCGTGCGCCCCAAGGTCGGGCGCAGCAAGGCCGGACCTGAGTTTACGCTTGGGTGCCCGGTTGGTTCCGGTGCGCTACCGACAGGTATGGGGTCGCGTTCCTCATACCCCAAGAATTGGGGTTTGAGGCGGAAAGGTCAAGCCTTTAGAGCGCCGGCTTGCCGATGCCGCCGCGGGCGCGGCGGGCCTGGTAGGCCTGCAGCTGGGCATAGGCCATGCGCAGATTGGGCGTGGCGATGCCCGCCTTCCCGGCGCGGGCGATCATGTCGCCGACGACGTGATCGGCCTCGACCATGGAGCCCTTCTCCAGGTCGTGCAGCATGGAGGCGGCGAAGCGCGAGCCCTTCTGCGTGAGATAGCCGCGCACGTTCTGCATGCCCTTGTCGCCAGGATCGCCGCCGGCGGCAGCCGCGACCCTGCGGCACTCCTCGACCGTCTCGAGCATGATCGCCTGGCCTTCGCCGGCTTCGAGGATGTCGCCCACCGTGCCGCGCATCAGGGTGGTCATCGCCGCCAGCGAGCAGAGCATGATCCACTTGTCCCAGAGATCCTGGACGATGTTCTTGTGCAGGCCGCCGTCGATGCCGGACTTCTTGATCGCGGCATCGAGCTCGACCAGGGCGGCGCGTGCGGGCTTGCCGTCGCGCTCGCCGAAGGAGATCGCGGCGAACGGGCTGGTGTGCAGGACCGCGCCCTCGGGCGACAGGGCCACGCCGACGCGCGCCAGGCCGCCCACGACCTTCTCAGTGCCGAACCTGGCGGCAAGAATGTCGATGTGGCGCATGCCGTTCAGCAGCGGCACGACGGTGGTATCGGGTCCGACTGCCGGCGCGATGGCGTCGATCGCCGACTCGAGGTCGTAGGCCTTGCAGGTCAGCAGTACGATGTCGTACGGCCCGCCCTCGGCGCCGCTCAGCACCGTCTTCACCTTCTGGGTGATGTCGCCCTTGGTGCTCTTGATCACCAGGCCGTCGCGCTCCAGCCGCTCGCGCCGCGCTGCACGGACCAGGAAGGTGACGTCGGCGCCGCTCTGCTGCAGGCGCCCGCCGACATAGCCGCCGATGGCGCCGGCGCCCAGGATGAGAATCTTCATTTCAATCCACTCCGGGCGCGTCGCGCCTCATAGGCCTGCAGATGGGCATAGGCGAAGCGCAGGTTGGGCGCCGGCAGCCCGGCCTTGCGGGCGCGCATCAGCATGTCGCCCACGATCGACCGCGCCTCGACCGCGCCACCCTTCTCGATGTCGCCCAGGATGGAGGCCACGGCCTTGCCGCCCGGCTGCGTCAGGCCGGCTTCGATGCCGGTCCGCACCTTGTCGCTCGGCGCATGGCCGGCGGCGGCCGCGACCCGGCAGCATTCCGCCAGCGTCTCGCGCATCAGCGCAGCGCCGTCCTCGGCGGCGACGATGTCGCCCACCGTGCCGCGCATGGCGGCACACATCGACGCGATGGTGCCCAGCATCACCCACTTGTCCCACAGGTCCTGGTTGATGTCGGGGTTCAGCCCGCCGTCGATACCGGCCTTCTTGCAGGCCGCATCGAGCTCGACCAGAGCCTTGCGCGCTGGCGCGCCCCCGCGCTCGCCGAACGACACGCCCGAGGCGCCGCTGTGCAGGATCTCGCCGTTCGGTCCCAGCATGCCCGAGATGCGCGCCAGGCCGCCAGCGACGCGGGCCGCGCCGAAGCGGGCGTCGAGCGTGGCGAAGTGGGCATGGCCGTTCAGCATGGGAACGATGGTCGTCTCCGGCCCGACCGCCGGTGCGATCGAGTCCATGGCCGAGTCGAGGTCGTAGCCCTTGCAGGCCAGGATCACGACGTCGTACGGGCCGCCCTCGTCGCCGCGCGTCACCACCTTGACCGGCACGGTGAAGTCGCCTTTGGGGCTCTTCACCACCAGGCCGTTGCGCCGCACCGTCTCGGCGCGCTTCTCGCGCAACAGGAAGGTCGTATCGATGCCGGCCTGGCTGAGGCGCGCGCCCCAATAGCCGCCGACCGCGCCGGCGCCCAAGATCAGGATCTTCACTTCTGGGTCTTCCTTTCGGCCAGCCAGTCGGCGAGCCAGGTCGCGAGATCGTCGGTCTCGTGATGGATGTGGCTGAGATCGAGGTCGGCGGCGCGCTTCACGCTCTCCTCGGTGCGGATCCACACCGTGCGCATGCCCATGTCGCCGGCAGGCTTGAGGTTGACCGCGATGTCGTCGGCCATGCAGGCGCGCGTCGGCTCGACGCCGTGCTTCACCACCAGCTTCTCGTAGATCTGCTTGTGCGGCTTCGGCCAATAGTCGCCGGCGGCGATGTCGAAGATCGCCTCGAAGTGATGGGCCACACCCAGCCGCTCCATGACGCGCTCGGCGTGCGGCACGTCGCCCGCGGTGAAGATGATCTTGCGGCCGGGCAGCGCCCTGAGCGACGCCTCGAGCGCGGGATTGGCCTCGACCGGCGAGTAGTCGATGTCGTGCACGTAATCGAGGAAGTGCGTGGGATCGACGCCGTGCAGGGTCATCATGCCCCGCATCGAGGTGCCGTGCTCGCGCCAGTACTGTTTCTGCACGCGCCGCGCCTCCTCGGCGTCGACCGTGAGCAGGTCGGCGATGTAGCGGCCGATACGCACGTCGATCTGGGCGAACAGGTTGCAACGCGCCGGATAGAGCGTGTTGTCGAGGTCGAACAGCCAGACATCGGGGTCGTGTTTTGGCGGCATTGTTGATGGATTAGCCCTCGTCGGTGCGCTTGTCGAGCCGAGGGCTTATAAGGTCGGGCAATGGATCTTTTGACGATCATTCTTCTGGCCGTGGTCGTGCTGCTCGGCGTGGTTCTTGCCGTCGTCCTGCTGCGCCAGGGCAACAGCCGAGAGGCCGAGCAGATGCGCCAGCAGCTCGGCCTGGCGCTGAGCCAGCAGGCCGAGACCGTGCAGCGGGTCGAGCGTTCGCTGCGTGAGCAGGAACAGGCGCTGGCCAAGGCGGTCGGCGAGCGGCTCGACCGCACCGAGAAGGCGACCGGCCAGATCGTCACCGACCTGCGCGAACGCCTGGCGCGCATCGACGAGGCGCAGAAGAAGATCGGCGATCTGTCGACCCAGGTGGTGAGCCTGCAGGAGGTGCTGTCGAACAAGCAGGCGCGCGGCGCCTTCGGCGAGGTCCAGCTGAACGACCTGGTGCAGAGCGCGCTGCCGCCGCAGGCCTACGAGTTCCAGTGCACGCTGTCGTCGGGTGTTCGCGCCGACTGCCTGCTCCGGCTGCCCAACCCGCCGGGCTCGATCGCGATCGACGCCAAGTTCCCGCTGGAAAGCTATAGCGCCCTGCGCGCCGTGCCGGCGGGCGATGGGCCGGCATTGCTGGTGGCGCAGCGCGCCTTCCAGCAGGCGATGCGCAAGCACATCGGCGACATCCGCGACAAGTACATCGTGCCCGGCGAGACCGCCGAATCGGCGCTGATGTTCCTGCCTTCGGAG
>JAEZHS010000492.1 GCA_023436825.1 Pseudomonadota bacterium
AGTTCTACGTCTGCTCGCTGTCGTGCCGCTCGATCGTCTACAAGGGCATGTTCCTGGCCGAGCATCTGTCGGCCTTCTACCCGGACCTGCTGGACGAGCGCTTCGTCTCGCGCTTCGCCATCTTCCACCAGCGCTACTCGACCAACACCTTCCCGCAATGGAAGCTCGCCCAGCCGTTCCGCGTGCTGGCGCACAACGGCGAGATCAACACCATCCTGGGCAACGTCAACTGGATGAAGAGCCACGAGGCCAGGCTCGCCCATGACGGCTTCGGCCGCGCGATCGAGGACCTGAAGCCCATCATCCAGCCCGAAGCGTCGGACTCCTCGGCGCTCGACAACGTGTTCGAGCTGCTGGTGCGCGGCCACCGCAACCTGCCGATGGTCAAGCTGATGATGATCCCCGAGGCGTCGTCGGCGAATCCCAACGTGCCGCCCAAGCACCGCGCGATGTACAACTACGTGAACGGCGTCATGGAGCCGTGGGACGGTCCGGCGGCCATCGCCGCGGTCGCCGGCAAGTGGGCGCTGGTCGGCATGGACCGCAACGGGCTCAGGCCCATGCGCTACGTGCGCACCGCCGACGAACTGCTGATCGCCGGATCCGAAGCGGGCATGGTGCCGCAGGACGAAGGCAAGATCGTCGAGAAGGGCCGATTGGGTCCCGGCGAGATGCTGGCCGTCGACATGGACGCCCCGCAGCTCTTCAAGGATCGCGAGCTGAAGGACATGCTCGCCGACACGCACGACTACGCGGAGTGGACCAGCCGCACCGTCGAGCTCGACTCGCTGATCAAGCAGGACACGCCGGCTGCCGAGCATTTCGCGCCGGACGAGCTGCGCCGCCGACAGTTCGCCGTCGGCTGGTCGATCGAGGATCTGGAGATGATCCTCCATCCCATGGTCGAGGACGGCAAGGAAGCCGTGGGCTCGATGGGCGACGATGCGCCGCTCGCGGTGCTGTCGGACACCTATCGCGGCATGCACCACTATTTCCGCCAGAACTTCAGCCAGGTCACCAACCCGCCGATCGACAGCTTGCGCGAGCGCAACGTCATGACGATCCGCACGCGGCTCGGCAACCTCGGCAACATCCTCGACGAGAGCCCCGAGCAGAGCGAAATGCTCTCGCTGCAGTCGCCCATCGTGCTCAACGCCGAGTTCGAGGCGATGCGCAGGTACATGGGCGACAGCGCCGCGCGCATCGACTGCACCTTCGATCCGAAGGGAGGGCTCGACGCCATGCGCCAGGCCTTCGACCGCATCCGTCACGAGGCCGAGGAGGCCGTGCGCCGCGGCTGCCTGCACGTCGTGCTGACCGACGCCAACGTCGACGCCGAGCGCGCGGCCCTGCCCATGATCCTGGCGGCGGGCGGCGTGCACTCCTACCTGGTGCGCCAGTCGCTGCGCACCTTCATCTCGCTCAATGTCCGCACGGCCGAGGCTCTGGACGTGCACTATGCCGCCGTCATCATCGGCGTCGGCGCCACCACGGTGAACCCCTACCTCGCCGAGGAGACGATCGCGGCCCGCCACAAGCGCGGCCTGTTCGGCAAGCAGTCGCTCGGCCAGTGCCTCACCAACTACAAGAAGGCGCTGGACGACGGCCTCTTGAAGGTCATGTCCAAGATGGGCATCTCGGTGCTGTCGTCCTACCGCGGCGGTTGCAACTTCGAGGCCGTCGGCCTGTCGCGCTCACTGGTGCAGGAATTCTTCCCCGGCATGCCGTCGCGCATCTCGGGCATCGGGCTCCGCGGCGTGCAGGAGAAGATCGCCGAGCAGCATCAGCGCGCCTTCGACGAGGACGTGATCGCGTTGCCGATCGGCGGCTTCTACAAGATGCGGCGCGGCGGCGACCGGCACAATTTCGAAGGCAACCTCATCCACATGCTGCAGGACGCGGTGAACACCGAGTCCTACGAGAAGTACCGGCGCTACAGCACCGAGGTACGGCGACTGCCGCCCATCAACCTGCGCGACCTCCTCGACTTCAAGACCGACCGCCAGCCCATTCCCCTCGACGAGGTCGAGTCCATCACCGAATTGCGCAAGCGCCTGGTGGCGCCGGGCATCTCCCTGGGCGCGCTCGGACCGGAGGCGCACGAGACGCTGTCGATCGCCATGAACCGTATCGGCGCCAAGTCCGATTCGGGCGAAGGCGGCGAGGATCCGGCGCGCTACCGGCCGCGCTCCAACGGCGACAACGCCTCTTCGGCCATTAAGCAGGTGGCGTCGGGCCGCTTCGGCGTCACGGCGGAGTACCTGAACAACTGCCGCGAGCTCGAGATCAAGGTGGCGCAAGGCGCCAAGCCCGGCGAGGGCGGCCAGCTTCCCGGCCTCAAGGTCAGCGAGATGATCGCCAAGCTGCGTCATTCGACGCCGGGCGTGACGCTGATCAGCCCGCCGCCGCATCACGACATCTACTCGATCGAGGATCTGGCGCAGCTGATCTACGACCTGAAGCAGATCAACCCCGAGGCGCGGGTCACGGTGAAGCTGGTGGCGCGCTCGGGCATCGGCACCATCGCGGCCGGGGTCGCCAAGGCCAAGGCCGACGTGATCCTGGTTTCCGGCCACTCGGGCGGCACGGGCGCGAGCCCGCAGACCAGCATCAAGTATGCCGGCATCCCCTGGGAGATGGGCCTGTCGGAAACCCACCAGGTGCTGACGCTCAATCGGCTGCGCGACAAGGTGCTGCTGCGCACCGACGGCGGCATCAAGACCGGCCGCGACGTGGTGGTCGCCGCCATGCTGGGCGCCGAGGAGTACGGCATCGGTACGGCCTCGCTGATCGCGATGGGCTGCATCATGGTGCGGCAGTGCCATTCCAACACCTGCCCGGTCGGCGTCTGCACGCAGGATCCCAAGCTGCGCGCCAAGTTCGAGGGCACGCCGGAGAAGGTGGTGAACCTCTTCAGCTTCATTGCCGAGGAAGTGCGCACGATCCTGGCGCAGCTGGGCTACCGCTCGCTGCGGGAAATTGTCGGCCGCTCCGACCTTTTGAAGCAGGTGAGCCGTGGCGCGCGCTATCTCGACGACCTCGATCTCAACCCGCTGCTGACGCGCGCCGACGGCGGGCGCGGGACGGTGCACTGCACGGTCGAGGGCCGCAACGAGGTGCCCGACACGCTGGACGCCCAGATGATCCGCGACGCCCAGCCGCTGTTCACCCATCGCGAGAAGATGCAGCTGCAGTACAGCGTCCGGAACACGCATCGCGCCGTGGGCACGCGGCTCTCTGCCATGATCACGCGCAAGTACGGCATGGCCGAGCTGCAGCCCGACACCGTGACGGTGCGGCTGCGCGGCACCGCCGGCCAGTCGCTGGGCGCCTTCGCCGTCCGCGGCATGAAGCTCGAAGTGTTCGGCGATGCCAACGACTATGTCGGCAAGGGGCTGAGCGGCGGCACCATCGTGGTGAAGCCCACGGTCTCGAGCCCGCTGGTGCCACAGGATAACGCCATCATCGGCAACACCGTCCTCTACGGCGCCACGGCGGGCAAGCTGTTCGCCTGCGGCCGCGCCGGCGAACGCTTCGCCGTGCGCAACTCGGGCGCCGACACTGTGGTCGAAGGCGTGGGCTCCAACGGCTGCGAGTACATGACGGGCGGCACCGCCGTGATCCTGGGCGGGCTCGGCGTCAACTTCGCGGCCGGCATGACCGGCGGCATGGCCTTCGTCTACGACCCCGACGATGTCTTCAAGCTCAAGGTCAATCCCGAGACGGTGAGCTGGCAGCGGATCGACCATCCCCACTGGGAGGGCATGCTGAAGGCGATGGTCGAGGAGCACGTAGCCGAGACCAGGTCGCCATTGGGCGCGCGCCTGCTGAACGACTGGAATCGCGAGGTAGAACGCTTCTGGCAGGTGGTGCCGAAGGAGATGATCTCTCGGCTGCCGGTACCGCTGACGATGACCGAAGCGAAGCGTGCGTGACCCAGCCGTCATCCCGAGCGAAGCCGCCCAACGGGCGGCGTAGCCGAGGGACCTCCTCATGCGCTCGCCGAAGGAGACAAGGTCCCTCCACTCCGCTTCGCTCCGGTCGGGATGACGGTGGCGGCGAAGCGCATCGCCTACCTCCAGCTCGGGCTCGCCGTCATCCTGTTCGGCCTGACCTGGCCGGTCATCAAGATCGGACTCTCTGCCGCCACGCCGGTCTGGCTCGAGGCGGGACGGGCCGGTCTCTCGGCGATCAGCGCCTTTGTCTTGCTGGCGGCATTGCGACGGCTGCAATGGCCGAGCCGCGCAGATTGGCCGATCGTGCTGTCGGTCGGTGCGTTCCAGCTCAGCTTCTTCTTCGCACTGTCGAACATGGGCGTGCAGATCGTGCCACCCGGCCGCTCGGGCGTGCTCGCCTACACGACCATGCTGTGGGTGGTGCCACTCTCGTTGCTGGTCGGTGAGCGCGTCGGCCGGCGCGGAGTTGCCGGCGCCCTGCTCGGCCTCTTAGGCATCGTCGTGCTGATCGACCCCTGGCGCTTCGACTGGAGCGACCGGCGCGTCGTCGAAGGCCACGTTTGGCTCTTGCTGGCCGGCCTGAGCTGGGCCATTGCCGTGCTGCACGCCCGGCGTCATCGCTGGCGCCTCTCGCCGCTCGACGTGCTGCCCTGGCAGATGTCGGTGGCGACGATCCTGCTGTGCGTCCTGGCGCTGGTCCTCGAACCTCTCGGGCTTCTCGATTTCAGCAAGCCCGCACTCTGGATAGCGCTGGCGTATCTCGGCGTCATTGCCGGGCCGACCGGGACATGGGCCGCGGTCTCGGTTGCGCGGGCGTTGCCGCCGCTTACCGCATCGCTCGGCATGCTGGGCACGCCGCTGCTCAGCATCGCCTCGTCGGTCGTGCTGGTCGGCGAGCCCGTGACTTGGCCGCTGGCGCTGGGCACGATGCTGGTGATCGCCGGGATCGCCATCGTGATTGTGGAGAGGACAAGATGAACTGGGGAATGATGACCAAGGCCGAGCGTGATGCGGCCTACAACAACACCGACGCGGTCAAGAACAGCGCCGAGCTGAATGCAGCACGGATCGCCGCCTCCGAATCCTTCCGCAAGGCCCATCCCGAGCATCTCGATCTGCGCTACGGCCCCAAGGAACGCAACGTCTGGGATCTGTTCCCCGCCAAGGACGCCAACGCGCCCTGCCTTGTGTTCATCCACGGCGGCTATTGGCAAAGGAACAGCCGCGACCAGTTCGCGAGCCTGATCGCCGGCGTCTACGCGCACGGCTGGGCGGCCGCCCTGCCCGGCTACACGCTGGCGCCGGACGCCTCGCTCACCGAGATCGTGGCCGAGATCAACGCCGCGCTCGACTGGCTGGCGGCCAAGGGATCGACGCACGGCATCAACGGCAAGGTGATCCTGTCCGGCTGGTCGGCCGGCGGGCATCTCACGGCACAGTGCCTCGGCCATGCCCGCGTCAGCGCCGGTCTGGCGGTATCGGGTGTGTTCGAGCTGGGCCCGATCCGCGACACCTACCTCAACGACAAGATGCAGCTCACCGACACCGAGCTCGCGACCCTCTCGCCGCTTCGGCTGCCCATGATCGACAAGCCGCTGGCCATCACCTACGGCACGGCCGAATTGCCGCCCCTCGTCGCCGACAGCCGGGCCCTGCACGAGAAGCGCGCCGCCCAGCACCTGCCGGGACCGCTCATTCCGGTGGCAGGTGCCGACCATTTCACCATTACGCACGAGCTGCGCGACGCCGACGGAATCCTGACCCGGCAGCTCTTGCTGCTTGCCTGACGGGAGTTGGCACGACAGTTGCCTCCCTCGCCCTAGCCAAGTGGGAGGCTCCAAATGATCAATCGCCGTCACCTGCTCGCCGGAGCGGGCTTTGCCGCAGCCACGCTTGCTGCGCCCGCCGTACTGCGGGCCCAGCCCAAGACCGTGAAGATGGGCGCGCTGCGGCTGGTCCATTCCATGCCGCCCTACTTCTACGAGAAGTTCGCGCCGGCCGATCTCAAGGTCGAGATCGTCGTTTTCGACAGCCCGACCGACGGCAAGAACGCAGTGGTCACCAAGTCGGTCGATTTCGGCACATTCGGCATCGCCGCCGCCATCCTGGGCGGCGCCGTCGGCGAGCCCGTCGGGGTGGTGGGCGCCATGTCGAACAAGGGCATGGGCGTGATCGCCAAGGCCGGGTCGGACGTCAAGACCGTCAAGGATCTCAAGGGCAAGAAGGTCGGCATCTGGCCGGGCTCGACGCAGGAAGTCTTCATCATGGAGCGCCTGCGCATGGAGGGCATGTCGATCAAGGACATCACCCCGGTGCGCGTGCCGTTCGGCGAGATGCCGGCCATGCTGGCGCGCGGCGACGTCGACGCCTATGTCGGCGCCGAGCCGGGCCCGGCGCTCTCGATCACCTCGGGCGCGGGCCAGCTCGTGGAGTATCCCTACGGCACGGCGATGGGCGGCCTGAACATGATCTTCGGCACGCACGAGGACACCGTCGCCAAGAATCCCGACCTCGTGCGCATCATGCTCAAGCTCCAGCGCCAGGCGGCGGAATACATGATGGCCAACAAGCCCGCCGTCGCCGACGCCACGGTGCAGAAGCTCGGTGCCAACCGCGCCGCCGTCGAGCAGGCGCTCGGCGCCAACAACGTCGAATATGTCTGGAAGCTCGACCCGACGGTGCAGGGCCAGGTCAAGACCTACGCCCAGCACATGCTAGAGCTGAAACAGATCAGGGCGTTGCCCAAGTTCGCGAGCTTCCTCAATCCGAAGTTCTCGGACGAGATCGCGGCCAGCTAACCCCTGTCGTCCAGAGCGCAGCGAAGGACCTCATGAGAATCGAACGAGCACGGCAGTAGTCGATGGCGATGAGATCCTTCGCTTCGCTCAGGATGACAGAGGGAACCGTGGCGACACCGGCAACCATCGGCATCAGAAGCTTGTGGCGGCGCGCCAGGCCGGTCGTGCTGGCGCTGCTCGTGCCCCTGCTGCTGCTGGCGTTCTGGCAGGTCGCCACGACGCAGCAATGGACGCGGCTGATCCCGACGCCCTACGAGGTCGCCGAGTACATGGTCGACTTCGCCGTCGGCGGGATTTACGACGATGCCTATTCGGCGACGCTCACCAGCCATCTGCTGGCCTCGATGAGCCGCGTCTATGGCGGCTTCGCGCTCGCCGCCCTGTTCGCCCTGCCGATCGGCATGATGGTGGGCCGCATGCCGACAGCGCGCATGCTGCTCGATCCCTTCCTGCAGGTGATGCGGCCGATTCCCGTCACGGCCTGGCTGCCGCTGTCGATGATCCTGTTTGGCCTGGGCGCCAAGTCGGCCTTCGCGCTGGTCTGCCTCGGCGCGTTCTATCCCATCCTGCTCAACACCATCTTCGGCGTGCGCTCGGTCGACCCCAAGCTGTTCGAGGCTGCCTCGATGCTGGGCTGCCGCGGCAACGCGCAGTTCTACAAGGTGGTGCTGCCGGCCGCCGCGCCCTCGATATTCACCGGGCTGCGGCTCGGCCTGGGCCTCGCCTGGTTCGTCATCGTGGTCGGCGAGATGACCGGCGTGCCGCAAGGCCTGGGCGCCGTCATCATGGATGCCCGCACGCTGTCGCGCACCGATCTGGTGATCTGCGGCATGATCGTGATCGGGCTGGCGGGCTACATCTCCGACCGCATCGTCGTCAGCATCGGCAATCGCCTGCTGCGCTGGAGCCCGAGCCACAACAATGGCTGAAGCCTCGATCCCCATCATCCAGATCGACCGCGTCTTCAAGCACTTCCAGCTTCAGGACCAGACGATCCATGCTCTCTCCGACGCTTCGCTCACCATTGCCAAGGGCGAGTTCGTCTGCCTGATCGGGGCCTCGGGCTGCGGCAAGTCCACCCTGCTGCGCATCATGGCGGGCTTCGAGCAGCCCTCGTCCGGCCAGGCCCTGATGTGGGACACGCCGATCGAGGGACCCGACCCATCGCGCGGCATGGTGTTCCAGGACTACGCGCTGTTCCCCTGGCTCTCGGTACGCGACAACATCGGCTTCGGCCCGGCCTCGCGCGGGCTCGCCAAGGCGGAGGTCAAAGCCATGGTCGACAAGTTCGTCGAGCTGGTCGGCCTGCAGAAGTTCGCCAACGCCTATCCGCACCAGCTCTCGGGCGGCATGAAGCAGCGCGTGGCGATCGCCCGCGTGCTCGCCAACGACGCCGAGCTGGTGCTGATGGACGAGCCGTTCGGCGCGCTCGACGCCATGACCCGCGAGCGCCTGCAGGACGAGCTTCTGGACATCTGGCAGCGCACGAAGCTCACCGCGGTGTTCGTCACTCATTCGATCGAGGAAGCGATCTTCCTCGCCGACCGCGTGGTGGTGATGACGCCCGGTCCCGGCCGCATCGAAAGCGACAACCGGCTCGACCTGCCTCGACCGCGAGACGTCGCCAGCCCCGAGTTCAACGCCATCCGGCGCGTGCTGGGCGCGACGCTACACAGCCACCACGCCAAGAAGGCGGCGTGACCGGCTGTAATGGTCTAGCCGCCGACGGGCGGTCGCTGAAGATTGGTTTGTCCGAAATCGTCTCCGACATACAGAAGCGGCACATTACGGGCGACAGCGAGAGCGTGAGAAAAGCAATCACCGAAGTTCAACGCGGCCTTGGCGCGCCCTTTTCCCCGCATCTCGAAAGCATCGATTGCCAATGTCGCGAGAGGCGCATCGACACTCACGTCGAGCAATCCCAGGGAGTTCCAGGCACTGTCGAATTCGGCTCGGCTCAAGCCGAAACGCCCCATCAGGACGAAAACCGCCTCGACGCGTGCCACGGATGTGACGAGAATGCCTCCTGAGCTGTCCATGATCTGCCGTATCGATGCCGACTTGGACCGAGCGTGAATAGCTTCACGACCGCTGACGTATCGATCGCGACGGTCACCGCGGCAGGCCGTCCGGTCCATAGAGGTAGCTGTGATCAGCCGGTCTCGCCCGCTCGGCTTCGTCCTCGGGAAGCTTGTGGCGCCTCCATATCTCGGCCAGCACACGATCGAGCTGTGCGCGCCGGCGCTTGCCGCGGGCGGCTTGGTCGTTCTCATCGAGAAGCCGCTCGCAGGCGACCGCCACCGCTTCGGAGATGGTTGTGTCCAGCGTCTTGGCCAGCAGACGGGCTGCCTTTTCCGCGCGAGGATTGGCGATGGTGATCATATAGATGCGTATATATGCGTGTCGCCAACAGGGGAAAGGTCCTGTCATGAGCGACAGCGATATTGCCCGTGCCCCGTCGCCGCCGTATGACGGCAGGGAAAGAGGGAAGGTGGCATGGCGAACAAGGTCTACAAGGATGCCAAGTCGGCGCTCGAGGGCGTGCTGCGCGACGGCATGATGGTGATGTGCGGCGGCTTCGGGCTGGTCGGCATTCCCGACAAGCTGATCCATGCACTGCGCGATGCGGGCGTCAAAAATCTGACCTGCGTCAGCAACAATGCCGGCATCGACGGCCACGGGCTGGGGCTGCTGCTGGAGAGCGGCCAAGTGAAGAAGATGATCTCGTCCTACGTCGGCGAGAACAAGACCTTCGCCAAGCTGTACCTGGAAGGAAAGCTCGAGATCGAGTTCAACCCGCAGGGCACGCTGGCCGAGCGCTGCCGCGCCGGCGGCGCGGGCATTCCCGCCTTCTACACCAAGACCGGCGTGTGCACCGAGGTCGCAAAGGTCAAGGAGACCAAGGTGTTCGACGGCGTCGAGTACGTGATGGAACGCGGCCTGTTCGGCGACCTCGCGCTGGTGAAGGCGTGGAAAGGCGATGCGGCGGGCAACCTCGTCTATCGCAAGGCAGCGCGTAACTTCAATCCGATGATGGCGACGGCGGCCAAGCTCTGCGTCGCCGAAGTCGAGGAGCTGGTGCCGGTGGGCGCCATCGATCCCGACCACGTCCACACGCCCGGCATCTTCGTGAAGCGCATCATCTGCGGTGCGCCCTACGACAAGAAGATCGAGCAACGCACCATCCGCACGGCTTAGGAGAACGCGACCATGGCCTGGACCCGCGAACAGATGGCGGCGCGCGCCGCCAAGGAACTGAAGGACGGCTTCTACGTCAATCTCGGCATCGGCATCCCGACGCTGGTGTCGAACTACGTGCCGGAGAATGTCGACATCACGCTGCAGAGCGAGAACGGCATGATGGGCGTGGGCCCCTTCCCGCTCGACAACGAGGTCGATCCCGACATCATCAACGCCGGCAAGCAGACCGTGACCGAGCTCAAGGGCACGTCGTATTTCTCGTCGGCCGACAGCTTCGGCATGATCCGCGGCGGCCACATCGACCTTTCGATCCTGGGCGCCATGGAAGTGGCCGAGAACGGCGACCTCGCCAACTGGATGATCCCGGGCAAGATGGTGAAGGGCATGGGCGGCGCCATGGACCTCGTGGCCGGTGTGCGCAAGGTTATCGTGACCATGGAGCACGTCTCCAAGGACGGCGCCTCCAAGCTCCTCAAGGAGTGCACCTTGCCGCTGACCGGCAAGCGCGTGGTCGACATGGTGATCTCCGAGCTCGGCGTCTTCACCATCGACAAGACGGGCGACGGCGGCGTGACGCTGATCGAGCTCGCCGACGGCGTCACGGTCGACGAGGTCAAGGCCAAGACCAAGGCCAAGCTCTCGATCGGACCTGGCGTGAAGGAAAAGGTCGCCTAGATCTTCATGGTCTTCCGGACCGCGCGTGTCTCGCGCGATCCGGAAGTGACGCTGTTCGCGAACACGGGCAGTGCCGGCGCCACGACCATCGACCTCGGCGTGCCCGCCAGTGGTGAGAAGATCGGCTTCTTCCTGATCGAGGATGGCTTCGGTCAGTTCGGCGCGCTGCCCGACAACCTCTCGTTCCTGAACCAGGGCTCACTGACTCCGGGCAACGCCAACGGCGGCCTGCCGCTGGTGCTGCAGAGCGCCACGCTCGGCATCCTCGACGCCACGGTCTTCCACTCGATCCAGGGCCTCAATCCCGGGCACGCCGATCAGGTCCTGTCGGCCACCGCCCCTGGCGGGCGCGTGCTGCAGGTCGGGTTCGAAGACCTGCCGGTGGCGACCGGTGACAACGACTTCCAGGACGTCCTGCTGACTGTTCTCTCGAACCGCAACGACGTCTTCCTTGTCTGAACAGGCAGCCCAGCCTTGACAGCTCTCTAGTGGCGCAGGCCGGCCTGTTTCAACAGAGGCATCACTCGCTCGCAGAAATACTCGAGCTCGGCGTAGTAGTCCTCGAAGTACAGCACGACGCCGTGCAGGCCGCGGCGGGAATAGTCCAGCAACTGGTCGACGACCTGCTCGGGCGTGCCGAGGATCGGGTTGGTGCCGTAGCCGGCGCAGAAGCGCTTCACGCGATCCTCGAAGCCATGCTGGAAGGATTGGCTCTGCACGCCCAGGACCGAGAGCATGTTGCGGGCTGCCTCCCAGTCGCCCTTCTCGAGGATACGAGCGTAGGAAGCCCGCGCCTCGGCCTCGGTGTCGCGACAGATGATCAGGGCCGAGCACATCAGGCCGACGTCGCGATTGTACGTCTCGTCGGCGATCCGGCTGACCGACAACAGCCGGTCGATGTCCTCCGGCTTGGAGACCGAGCCGAAGCTGATGTCGATGTGCCTGGCGGTGAATTCCATGCCGGCCGGCGAGGTGCCGGCATTGATGAGGACGGGCCCCGGCTTCTGGATCGGCTTGGGCTCGGCTTCGAGCCCCTGCATGTCGAAGAACCGGCCCTTGAAGTCGAATCCCGCCGGCTCGGTCCACAGTTTCTTCACCACGGTGATCCATTCGTCGCCGAAGCGATAGCGGTCGTCGTGCTCGCGCAGCTCGATGCCGAACATCTTCATCTCGTCGGCGAACCAGCCCATCAGCACGTTGAGCCCGAAGCGACCGTTCGAGATGTGGTCGATGGTCACCGCCTGCTTGGCCGCGATCACCGGATGGTTGAGCGCGACATGAGAGGTCGCAAAGCAGGTGATGTTCTTCGTCGCCTCGGCCATCGCGGCGGCCCAGGTATAGACCTCGAAGCTGCTGCCGTTGTGATTGGAGGGCCCGCCCTGGCCCTTGAAGCGGCCGAGCGGCAGGGCGATCTCCATGCCGGCGCGGTCGGCGAGCTGGATGACCTTGCGATTGTAGTCCCAGGTCATCTGGTCGCCCTTGGGCAGGGCGGTGATGACGTTCCCGCCGCTGCAATTCAGGGCGAAGATGCCGAGCTTTAGCTTCTGGTCGTTGAAGACCGGAATGTTCCGGCGGCGATAGTCGCGCAATTCCTCGCGGTTCATCTCGTCTCCTTCCGCTCAGGCCGACCGGCCGCCGTCGATCAGGTAGTCGGCGGCCGTGATGTAGGACGACTCGTCGCTCGCCAGGAACAGCGCGAGGTTGACGATCTCCTCGGCGGTGGCGGCGCGCTGCAGCGGCCGGCTGCGGCTGAGCGAGTCCCAAGCCGTCTGTCGGTCGCCGGCGGGCAGGCCGCCGAAGAACGCCTTGGGCATGTCGGTGTCGACCAGGCCCGGCAGGATGGCGTTGACTCGGATGCCCGGCGCCAGCTCGATCGCCGCCACCTTGGTCAGCATCAGCACGCCGGCCTTGGACGACCCGTAGGCCGACATGTTGGGCAGGGCGCGCACGCCACCGCCCGACGAGACGTTGACGATCGAGCCCTTGCCCGTGGTCATCAATGGCGCGAAGGCCTTCATCGTCAGGAACACCGCGCGCGTGTTCACCGTGTGCAGGCGGTCGAATTCCTCGGCGGTGGTCTGCAGCAGCGGCTTGCCCAGGATGATGCCGGCATTGTTGTAGAGGATGTCGAGCACACCCCACTGGTCGCGCACGGTTCCGGCCAGGGCGACGATATCCGTCTCGCGCGACACGTCGGCGGCGCGGTAGGTGAAGGCGAAGCCCAGGCCCTTAAGTTCGGTTTCCAGCGCCCGGCCGGCTTCCTCGCCGAGGTCGGAGCCGAACACCTCGGCGCCGGCCTCGCAGAACAGGCGGCAGGCCGCACGGCCCATGCCGCCGGTCGCGCCGGTGATCACCGCGCGCTTGCCTGCCAGCCGGCCGCGCGGTTTCGAATGATCGGACATCACCATCAGCCTTTCACTTCGCGGTGCCTGAAGAGCCACGCACGGCGCTGCCGGTAGTCCTGCGCGAAGCGGCGGATCTGCGGCAGGTCCTGGAGGGTCGTCTGGATGTCGTCGAGGCCGAGCAGGAGGCGCCGTTTGCGGCCCGGCTCGATCTCGAAGCGATGCACCGTCCCGTCGGCCCCCGTCCAGCTCTGCGCCTCGAGATCGACTGCGAGCCGGGCGCCGGGAGCGGCCCGGAGCGCGCGACGCTCGGCCTGCAGCACCGCCGCCTCCTCGCGGAGCAGCAGCAGCCCGTGCTTGACGGCGTTGTTGTAGAAGATGTCGCCGAAGCTCGCGGCGATGACGCACCGGACGCCGAAATCGACCAGGGCCCATACCGCCGATTCCCGGCTCGAGCCGACGCCGAAGTTGCGATCGGCGACCAGGATGCCGGCCGAGCGGAAACCCGGCTGGTTCAGCACGAAAGCGGGACGCTCGCGACCGGGCGCCTCGAAACGCAGGTCATGGAACAGGATGTCGGCATAGCCTTCCGAGCGCGGCCGGCGCAGGAAGCGCACCGGCGAGAGCTGGTCGGTGTCGACATTCTGCCAATCGATCGGCGCCGCAACGGCCATCAGGGTGCGAAAAGGCTGCGGCATCAGGCCGGATCCTTCAGGTCGCGGATATCGACGATGCGGCCCGCCAGCGCCGCCGCCGCAGCCATGGCCGGGCTCATCAGGTGGGTGCGCGCGCCCCTGCCCTGGCGGCCGGGAAAGTTTCGGTTCGAGGTCGAGGCGCAGCGCTTGCCGGCCGGCACGAGGTCGCCGTTCATGCCGCAGCACATCGAGCAGCCCGATTCGCGCCATTCGAAGCCCGCCTCACGGAAAATCCGGTCGAGCCCTTCCGCCTCCGCCGCGCGCTTCACCAGCGTCGAGCCCGGCGAAACGACGGCCGGCACGACGGCGCGGCCGCGGCGGGCCACGGCGGCCGCCGCCCGCAGATCCTCGATTCGCGCATTGGTGCAGGAGCCGATGAAGACCTGGTCGATGGCGAGGCCGGCCATCGGCGTCCCGGGTTCCAGGCCCATGTAGTCCAGCGAGCGCGCAACCACGTCGCTTGCCGCCGACGACTCCGGCACGATGCCCGTGACCGGTAGAGCTTCTTCAGGCGTGGTGCCCCACGTCACCATCGGCGCCACTTCAGCGGCGTCGATCGCGACCTCGGCATCGAAGCCAGCGCCTTCGTCGGAGGGCAATGACTGCCAGAAGGCGAGGGCGGCGTCCCAGTCGCCGCCCGTCGGCGCATAGGGCCGCCCCTTCATGTAGGCGAAGGTCTTGTCGTCGGGCGCCACCATGCCGGCGCGCGCACCGGCCTCGATCGCCATGTTGCACAGGGTGAGCCGGCCTTCGATCGACAGGCCACGCACTGTCGAGCCGGCGAATTCGATGACATGGCCGGCCGCGCCGTTGACGCCGATGCGGGAGATGACGAACAGCGCGAGGTCCTTGGCCGTAACGCCGGCGCCCAGCGAACCCTCGACCGCAACGCGCATGGCCTTGGGCTTGCGCTGCCACAGCGTCTGGGTGGCCAGCACGTGTGCGACTTCCGATGCGCCGATGCCGAAGGCCAGCGCCCCCAGCGCACCATGGGTCGATGTGTGGCTGTCGCCGCACACGATCAGGAGGCCCGGCTGGGTCAGGCCCTGCTCCGGGCCGACGACATGCACGATGCCCTGGCGCGGATCGCCGAGATCGAAGAGCTGGAAGCCGTGGCGGCGGGCATTGGCGCGCAGGCTGGTGACGGCGGTGAGCTGCGAGGGGTCCTTGATGTCGGCGAGGTCGTGGCTGACGGTCGGCGTGCCATGATCGGGCGTCGCAAAGACCTGGTCCGGATAAAGGACCGGCTGATCTCTCTCGTCGAGGAAGCGGAATGGATGCATCGAGCCGTCGTGCGCGAGATGGCGCCCGACGAACAGCAGCGTCTGGCCGTCATCGTCCTCGAGGATCGCATGATCGCTCCAGATCTTCTCGAACATGGAGCGCGGCCGGGCCGCGGCGTCGGTCATCGATAGCGGTCCCTGAGCGCGTCCCATTCATCGGCGCCGACGCGGCGGAAGCCCTCTTCGACGCCGACCTCGCCGGGCAGCGTCGGATGGCGGCCGAGCCGCCTGGCCTCGGCCAGCACCTGGTCGCCGATGCCATACACCGTCTTGAGCAGGATGCTGGGCAGGATGACGATGCGATAGCCCATGCGCTCGGCTTCGTCGAAGGGCACGTCGGGCGTCTTGCCGCGATAGACGATGTTCAACAGGCACGGCCCCTTCACCCGGCGCGGCACCTCGGCCATCTCCTCGAGCGTCTGCGGCGCCTCGACGAAGGCTACGTCGGCGCCGGCCTCCAGCGCGGCATTGGCGCGCCGGATCGCCTCCTCGAGGCCGAGCGAGGCGCAGCTGTCGGTACGGGCGATGATCACGAACTCGGCGGTGCGCCGGGGCCCCCCCGGGGGGCCGGGAGTGGGCGCGATTGGG
>JAEZHS010000494.1 GCA_023436825.1 Pseudomonadota bacterium
GATCACGAGCGCGCAGGATGCGCGCGGTCCGCAAGAAAAGAACCTAGGCTGCGCTTGCGAGCGCCACGCCCTTTTCCTTGAAGAACTGCGCCAGCTCGCCGGTCTCGGCCATCTCGCGCACAATGTCGCAGCCGCCGACGAACTCGCCCTTTACGTAGAGCTGCGGGATGGTCGGCCACTGGCTGAATTCCTTGATGCCCTGGCGCAGCTCCGGGTCGATCAGGATGTTGACGCCGTGGAACTTCACGCCGAGCTCGCTCAGCACTTCCACGACGGCCGCCGAGAAGCCGCACTGCGGGAACACCGGCGTGCCCTTCATGAAGAGCAGCACGTCGTTCTTGGCGATCTCGTCGCGGATGCGATCAAAAACCTGAGGCTCGCTCATATCGATCTCCTGAAGCGCCCCAGCGGGGCGCGGGTCCGGCCTTGAATATAAGGCCCCTAGGGCCTTTGCGCCATGGTGGTCAATTTCAGCGCATGCAGCACGCCGCCCATGCGACCGCCCAGCGCGCCATAGACCATCTGGTGCTGCTGGATCTTGGACTTGCCGGCGAAGGCTGCGGAAATGACCGTGGCGGCATAGTGGTCACCATCGCCCGCGAGGTCCTGGATCTCGACCTCGGCGTCGGGGATGCCTTGCTTGATCAGGCGGACAATGTCTTCGGCGGCCATCGGCATGGCTTGATTTTCCTGCGTTATTCCGTGGCTGACATATAGCCCGGCAGCCAGGCTTCGTGGGCCGCCTTGATGTCGCTGAGCGGCAACGACAGCAGGTCCTTGACCACCAGCGACGCACCACCTGAGTAGCCCAGCAGCACGGCCGGAACGCCTGCCGCCCGGGCCGCCTCGATGACGTCGTCGGCCGAGCCGCTGGCGATGACATAGCGGCCCTGATCCTCACCATAGAAAAACGCGTGCGAGGGCGCGGCGTTTCCGGCGGGCTGGGCGATTTCCATGCCCGTGCCGCCGGCGATGGCCATCTCCGCCAAGGCAACGATCAGGCCGCCATCCGACACGTCGTGGCAGGCTTCGACGCGGTCCATGGCGATCTGGGAGCGCACGAAGTCGCCGTTGCGCCGCTCGACAGCGAGGTCGACCGGCGGCGGGGCGCCTTCTTCGCGGCCACAGGCTTCGCGCAGATAGAGCGACTGGCCGAGCCAGCCCATGGTCTCGCCGATCAGCACGATGCCGAGACCGGCCTGGGTGAGCCGCGAGCCGACCGCCTTGGCGATGTCCTCGATCACGCCGACGGCGCCGATGGTCGGTGTCGGCAGAATGGGGCGGCCCTCGGTCTCGTTGTAGAGCGAGACGTTGCCCGACACGACGGGGAAGTCGAGCGCCTTGCAGGCCTCGGCCATGCCCATGATGGCGCCGGCAAACTGGCCCATGATCTCGGGCTTCTGCGGGTTGCCGAAGTTCATGTTGTCGGTGACGGCGAGCGGCCGCGCACCGACCGCGGTGATGTTGCGCCACGCCTCGGCCACGGCCTGACGACCGCCGGTCTCGGGATGGGCCTGCACATAGCGCGGCGTGCAGTCTGACGTCATGGCCAGGCCCTTGTGGCCGCCGTGGACGCGGACCAGCGCCGCGTCGCCGTCCTGCGGACGGATCGCCGTATTGCCCATGATGAGATGGTCGTACTGGTGCCAGATCCACGCCTTGCTGGCGAGGTCCGGGCTGCTCATCAGCGCCAGCAGCGAGGCGCGCCAGTCCTTGGGCGCCGGCACCGAGGCCGCGTCGAGCACCGCCGGCAGCGGGGTGAGCGTCCACGGCCGCTCATAGACCGGCGCCTCGGTGACCAGCGGCGGGATCGGGATGTTGCCGACGATGTCGCCGTGCCAGGAGAGCACCATGCGCTCGGTGTCGGTCAGATGGCCGATGACGGCGAAGTCGAGCTCCCACTTCTCGAAGATCTTGCGCGCCAGCTCCTCGCGGCCGGGCTTGAGCACGATCAGCATGCGCTCCTGGCTTTCGGAGAGCATGAGCTCGTAGGGGTTCATGCCGGTCTCGCGCATCGGCACCTTGTCGAGCTCGACGATCACGCCCAGCCCGCCCTTGGCCGCCATCTCGAACGAGGAGGAGGTGAGGCCGGCCGCGCCCATGTCTTGAATCGCGACGATGGCGTCGGTCGCCATCAACTCGAGGCACGCTTCCAGCAACAGCTTCTCGACGAACGTAACGCCGACCTGCACGGTGGGCCGCTTCTCTTCGCTGTCCTCATTGAACTCGGTCGAGGCCATGGTGGCGCCGTGGATGCCGTCGCGCCCGGTCTTGGAGCCGACGTAGACCAGCGGATTGCCGACGCCGGCGGCGGCCGCATAGAAGATGCGGTCGGTAGGCGCGATGCCCACGGTCATGGCGTTGACCAGGATGTTGCCGTTGTAGGAGGGGTGGAAGTTGGTCTCGCCGCCCACCGTCGGAATGCCCATGCAGTTGCCGTAGCCGCCGATGCCGGCGACGACGCCCGACACCAGGTGCCGCGTCTTGGGATGCGCCGGATCGCCGAAGCGCAGTGCGTTCAGGTTGGCGATCGGCCGCGCGCCCATGGTGAAGACGTCGCGCAGGATGCCGCCCACGCCCGTCGCCGCGCCCTGGTAGGGCTCGATGTAGGAGGGGTGGTTGTGGCTCTCCATCTTGAAGATGGCGGCCTGGCCGTCGCCGATGTCGATGACGCCGGCATTCTCGCCCGGCCCTTGGATGACCCACGGCGCCTTGGTCGGCAGCTTCTTCAGCCACACCTTGGAGGATTTGTAGGAGCAGTGCTCGCTCCACATCGCCGAGAAGATGCCGAGTTCGACCATGGTCGGCGTGCGGCCCATGATCGCCAGCACGCGGTCGTACTCCTCGGGCGACAGACCGTGCTCGGCCACGATTTGCGGCGTGATCGCAGGCTCGTTGGGAAGCTTTACCGGGGGATTTTTCTCCAAGCTCACGTGAGTGCCTCGACCAAACCTTCGAACAATGCCTTGCCGTCCGAGCCGCCGAACATCGGCTCGACCGCATTCTCGGGATGGGGCATCAGGCCCATTACCGTCTTGGTCTCGTTGAACACCCCGGCGATGTTGCGGATCGAGCCGTTGGGGTTGCCGGTGCCGTCGACCGTGCCGTCGGGCGCGCAGTAGCGGAAGGCGATCTGGCCGCGATCCTCCAGGCGCTTCAGTGTCTCTTCGTCGGCGAAGTAGTTGCCCTCGGCATGGGCAACCGGCACGCGGATCACCTGGCCGGCCTGGTAGCGATTGGTGAACAGGCTCTGGCTGGTCTCGACCTTCAGATGCACGTCGGAGCAGACGAACTTCAGGTGTGCGTTGCGCATCAAGGTGCCGGGCAGCAGGCCCGCCTCGGTGACGATCTGGAAGCCGTTACAGATCGCCAGCAGCGGCACACCTTGCGCTGCGCGCTTCTTGACTTCGGCCATCACCGGCGACAGCGCGGCCATGGCGCCGCAGCGCAGGTAGTCGCCGTAGGAGAACCCGCCGGGGACGACGATCAGGTCGGTCTTCTCGAAGTCGCCGTCGCCGTGCCAGACCATCTGCGGCTTGCGGCCGGTCACGAGCTCGATCGCCTGGGCGACGTCGCCCTCGCGGTTGGAGCCGGGGAAGACGAGAACCGCTGCTTTCATGGCTGTACTGCTCCGTCTTGCCGCTCACGACTCTCCTCATGCTCCTCTCCCCCAAGGGGGAGAGGAATATGAGACTGAAGAGGTTGAGGCTCGTCACGATCATCAGCCCACCAGCTCGATCGAGTAGTTCTCGATCACGGTGTTGGCCAGAAGCTTGCGGCACATCTCGTCGAGGCGCGCC
>JAEZHS010000508.1 GCA_023436825.1 Pseudomonadota bacterium
TCGAGCGCTTCGGCCTCGTGGCGCGCATGCACGACCTCGTGCGCACGCTATCGGGTGGACAGCGGCGACGGGTGGAAATCGCGCGCGCCCTGCTGCACCGGCCGCGCCTGCTGCTGCTCGACGAGGCGACGGTCGGCCTCGATGTGCCGAGCCGCCGCGCCATCCTGCAGCGCGTGCGCGCCCAATGCGTCGAGGAGGGGGCGACGGCGCTATGGGCGACGCACCTGCCCGACGAGGTCGAGCCCGGCGACCGCACGATCGTGCTGCACGAAGGCCAGGTCCGCGACGATCGTCGTGACATCGCCGAGACGTCGTTGTCCGACTATTTCGCCCGCCTCGTATCGGAGGCGGCATGACGGCCAAGGCCCTGCGCTGCTTCGTCGGCATCGTCGAGCGTGAGTTCCTGCGCTTCCTGCGCCAGCGCAGCCGCTTCTTCGCCTCGCTGGTGCGTCCGCTCGTCTGGCTGGTGATCTTCGGCACCGGCCTGCGCACGATGGTCGACCTCGCGGGCACGCCGCCCTACGGGCCCGGCGTCCGTTACGAGGACTACATCGTCCCCGGGCTGATCGGGCTGGTCCTGCTGTTCAACGGCATGCAGATCGCCTTGTCGATGGTGTTCGACCGCGAGATGGGCAGCATGAAGGTGCTGCTGGTGAGCCCGCTGCCGCGCTGGTACCTGCTGACCTGCCGGCTGCTGGCGGGCGTCATCGTGGCGCTGCCGCAGGTCTATGCCTTCCTGGCTTGCGCCTGGCTGTGGGGCGTGCGGCCACCGTTCAGCGGTTATCTCTACGTGCTGCCGGCGGTCGTCGTGGCGGGCCTGATGCTGGGCGCGCTCGGCCTGCTGCTGTCGTCGCTGGTCGAGCAGCTGGAGAACTTCGCGGGCGTCATGAACTTCGTGATCTTCCCCGTGTTCTTCGCCTCGACAGCGCTCTATCCGCTGTCGCGCCTCGCCGAGGCCAATGCCGTTCTGGCCGAGGTCGCACGGCTCAATCCTTTCAGCCACGCCGTCGAGCTGGTCCGCTTCGCCTTGTATGGCCGGCTCGACACGACGGCTCTCGTTGCCACAGTCGTGATGACCGTCGTCGCCATGGCCCTCGCGGCCTGGCGCTACGACAGCGGCCGCATCCTGCGCCGTCTCGCAACCCATTGACGAGATTGCCGGCGCGGGCGCAACATCCGATCGAGCGCGTTCGACGCACTAGTCATTGGTACCTGTCGTTCGAGTTCGTCGTCCTCTCGCTATCGTTGTCGTCCTGCGTCGTTCGGAAACGCGCTTGGTCCACCACAGGCCAATCGGGAGGTTTCCATGACACGTACTCTGCTGCTGGCGGGCGCGGCGGCGCTGGCCTTGTGTTCCGGCGCGATGGCGCAGGATGCCAAGGGCTCGCCCGGGCACATCAAGGCCGTCACGTCGGCGGTCGACGGCAACTGGATCAAGAGCAATGCGGCGACGTCGAAGGACTGGCCGGCCGTCGGTCTGGACTTCGGCGAGACGCGCTTCAGCAAGCTCGACCAGATCAACGCCGGCAACGTCAAGGAGCTGGGCCTGGCGTGGTCCTACGATCTCGACTCGGCGCGCGGCGTCGAGGCGACCCCGATCGTGGTCGACGGCATCATGTATGTGAGCGCGCCGTGGAGCATCGTCCATGCCGTCGATGCGCGGACCGGCAAGAAGATCTGGAGCTTCGATCCCGAGGTGGCGCGCGACAAGGGCTACCGTGGATGCTGTGACGTCGTGAATCGCGGCGTTGCCCTGCACAAGGGCAAGGTCTTCGTCGGCGCCTATGACGGGCGGCTGATCGCGCTCGATGCGGTGACCGGCAAGAAGCTGTGGGAGAAGGACACCGTCATCGACCACAAGCACTCCTACACGATCACCGGCGCGCCGCGCGTCGCCAACGGCCGGGTCATCATCGGCAACGGCGGCGCCGAGTACGGCGTGCGCGGCTACGTCACCGCCTACGACGCCGAGACCGGCAACCAGGCGTGGCGCTGGTTCGTCGTGCCGGGCGATCCCGCCAAGCCCTACGAGGACGAGTCCATGGCGGCGGCCGCCAAGACCTGGGATCCCGCCGGCAAGTACTGGGTGAATGGCGGCGGCGGCACGGTGTGGGACAGCATCACCTATGACCCCGACCTCAACATGGTGTATCTCGGCACCGGCAACGGCGCGCCGTGGAACCGCAACCTGCGCAGCCCGGCCGGCGGCGACAACCTCTATCTCGCGTCGATCGTCGCCCTCGATGCCGATACCGGCAAATACCTGTGGCACTACCAGGAGACGCCCGGCGACAACTGGGACTACACGTCGACCCAGCCGATGATCCTGGCCGACATCACGATCGACGGCCAGCCGCGCAAGGTGATCCTGCACGCGCCCAAGAACGGCTTCTTCTTCGTCATCGACCGCACCAACGGCAAGTTCATCTCGGCCAGAAACTTTGTCGACGTGAACTGGGCCATCGGCTACGACGCCAACGGCCGGCCGATCGAGGTGGCCGAGGCGCGCTCGCCCGACAAGCCGTTCGACACCGTTCCCGGCCCCTATGGCGCGCACAACTGGCATCCGATGTCGTTCAATCCCGGCACCGGGCTGGTCTACCTGCCGGCACAGAACATCCCGGTCAACCTGACCGGCCAGAAGAACTGGAAGCACGACGGCAAGAAGCCCGGCGAGTTCATGGGCAATCTCGGCTGGAACGTCGGCTTCGACATCAACGCGACGCCGCCCAAGGCGCCGATGTTCGGCCGGCTGATCGCCTGGGATCCGGTGAAGCAGAAGGAGGCCTGGCGCCAGGAGCATGTCTCGCCTTGGAACGGCGGCACGCTCACGACCGCGGGCAACCTCGTGTTCCAGGGCACGGCCGACGGCCGCTTCGTCGCCTACAACGCGACAACCGGCGAGAAGCTGTGGGAGAAGCCGACCGGCACCGGCGTGGTGGCCGGCGCATCGACCTACATGATCGACGGCAAGCAGTACGTCTCGGTGGCGGTGGGCTGGGGCGGCGTGTACGGCGTGACGGCGCGCGCGACCGAGATCAACAACCCCGGCACCGTCTACACCTTTGCCGTGGGGGCCACGGCGGCGCCGCCGGCCTTCGCCCAGTACCAGATGGAAAATCTGCTGACGGGCGTGAAGTACGATCCGGCCGACGTCGCGCCGGGCACGCTGCTCTACGTCTCGAACTGCGCAATCTGCCACGGCGTGCCCGGCGTCGACCGGGGCGGCAATGTCCGCAACCTCGCCTATGTCGGCGCCGATCCGATCCGCAATCTGAAGTCGATCGTGTTCAGCGACGCCTATGCGTCACGCGGCATGCCGAACTTCACCGGCAAGCTCAGCGACGACGACGTCGTCAAGCTCACCGCCTTCATCCAGGGCGTCGCCGATTCGGTTCGCCCCAAGGAGCCGGCGAAGGACGCGTCGAAATAAAAGCCCTTCCTCCCCAGCTGCGCTGGGGAGGTGGCGCCGTCATACGGCGACGGAGGGGTCATGGGCGTCTCGACTCGTGCTCATGACCCCTCCGTCCGCTTCGCGGACCCCTCCCCAGCTGCGCTGGGGAGGAAGCTATAGCTCCGATAGATGAACTCAGGCGGTGCGTCTTCCGCCTCCCGCACGGCCGCCGCGACCACGCCGTGGTCGGGCGACAGCGTGCAGACCGGATCGGTGCGGCCCGCGTCGCCCACCAGCAGGAAGGCCTGGCAGCGGCAGCCGCCCCAGTCGATCTCGCGCCGCTCGCAACTGCGGCAGGGCTCGGCCATCCAGTCGGTGCCGCGGAAGCGGTTGAAGGCGTCGGACTCGTACCAGATGTCCAAAAGGCTGCTGGTGCGCACCGAGGGGAAGACGATCCCCGGCAGCGTCTCGGCGGCGTGGCAGGGTACGGCCGTTCCCGACGGCGTGACGTTGAGGAATTGCCGTCCCCAGCCGCTCATGCAGGATTTTGGCCGCACGCCATGATAGTCCGGCACGACGTAATCGATCGCGAGCACGCCTTTCAGCCGCTGGCGCGCTGTCTCGACGGTTTCTGTGGCCTCGTCGAGCTGGCGGCGGGTCGGCAACAGGGCGGCGCGGTTCTTCAGCGCCCAGGCGTAGTACTGGACATGGGCGATCTCGACCCGCCGAGCGCCCAGCTCCAGCGCCATCTCGATCATCTGCGGCACGCCGTCGAGATTCTGGCGATGCACCACCATGTTGAGCGTGAGCGGCAGGCTCGCGGCGCGCACCGCCGCGGCGAAGCGCGTCTTGCGGTCATGCGCGCCGGAAAGCCCGGCGATGCGATCGCCGTTGGCGGCGGCAAAGTCCTGGAAGCTCAACTGCACGTGCTTCAGCCCGGCGGCGGCGAAGGCCTCGACCTCCCGCGCACCACCCAGGGTGCCGGAGGTGATGAGGTTGCTGTAGAGGCCGAGCCCGTTCGCCGCACCGATCAGCGCTGCAAGATCGCGTCGCGCCATGGGCTCGCCGCCGGAGAAATGGACTTGCAGCACGCCGAGCGCGGCCGCCTCGGCGAGCACGCGGTGCCAGTCCTGCTCCGAAAGCTCGCCCGCGGCGCGCTCGAGGTTCAGCGGGTTGGAGCAATAGGGGCATGCGAGCGGACAGCGATGCGTCAGCTCGGCGAGCAGGGCGAGCGGTGGATCAGCCCGGGCCGGCACCGGCGAGACATCCCTTGTCGGCGAGGTCCTGCAACATGGCGGTGACGTCCTTGGCGATGAGATCGCGCGGCGCCTGGTCGTAGCGGGCGGCGAGCGAATCGACGATGGAGGACACGCCGGTCTTGCCGTCGACCAGCTGCAGGATCTCGACCGCCTGCTCGTCGGGCAGCATCAGCCGCTCGGGCGCCAGGATGACCCACCGCTTCCGCACCTCGTCGAAGCGGAAGACGATGTGCGGCGCGAAGTGCAGCACGCTCTCAGTGGAGACGACGAGGCGGTCCGTCATTTTCCCCTCACTGCTATGGTGACGGTACGAAGGCGCCGGGCGGGATCAGGCCCGGCTCGACATAGGCGAAATGCAGCGCGTCGAGCTGCGCCCACAGCACGTCGCACTTGAAGCGCAGCGCCGCCAGCACGGCCTCCTGGTCGGCACGCGTCGTGGCGTGCTGCTTGACGTAATGAAGCGCGAAGTCGACGTCCTGCGGCGCCTGGGTGAGCCGCGGCATGAAGTAGGCCAGCGTCTCCTCGGTGATGAAGGAGTAGCCCGCCAGCATGCCGCGCACGCGATCGGCGATGATGTCGGGTGAGAACATTTCGGTCAGCGACGAGGCGATGCCTTCCAGGATCGGCCGGTCGCGCACGAAATTGACGTAGGCCTCGACCGCGAAGCGCGTGCCGGGAAGAATCCCTCGTGTCGACTCGACATAGGCGCGATCGAGCCCGACGCCCTCGGCGAGCTTCAGCCAGCGTTCGATACCGCCCGTGCCGGGACCGTCGCCGTCATGATCGATGATGCGCCGCCGCCATTCGCGGCGCAGCTCCGAGGTCGGCAGCCGCACCAGGGCATGGGCATCCTTGATGGGGATCATCGCCTGGTAATAGTAGCGGTTCAGCGCCCAGGCCTGGACCTGCGTGCGGGTGAGCTTGCCCGCATGCAGCAGCTTGTGGAACGGATGAAGATGGTGGTAGCGCACCGCGCCGATGGCGCGCAGCTCGGCTTCGAGCTTGTCGGGAGTCAAGGGCAGGGCGCTCCCCAGATCGGCATTCATGGACTTACCTCCATGCCGTCATAGGCGACTTCCCATCCTTCCTTCTCGACGGCGATACGTTCGGCCGAATCGTCGACCAGGATCGGATTGGAGTTGTTGATGTGTATGAGGATGCGCCGCGTCACCGGGATGTCACGGAAGGCGGCGACCGTGCCGTCCGGCCCGCCGACGCTCATGTGCCCCATGCGCTGACCGGTCTTGGGTCCGAGGCCGAGCGCCACCATCTCGTCGTCGCGCCACAGCGTGCCGTCGAACAGCACGACGGCGGCGCCGGAGAGTCGCTGTCGCAGGGCATCGGTCATGCGCGCACAGCCCGGGATGTAGATCAAGCGCCGTTCGCCGGAGCGGACCTCAACGCCCACCGTGTCGCCCGGCTGGCCGGCAAGATCGGTGTCGCGGCCCGCTTCGAGGTAGAGCGCGACCTTGCCGGGAACGTCGAACAGCTCGACCTCCAGTCCGCTCGCACTCCTATCGAGATGGCCGAGCGCGAACGGCTGGCCGAGCGGCACGGCTTCCCGACGAACGCAATCGCGCGCCAGCACGCCGAAGATCGGATTGGCATCGAGGACAGCCAGCACGCGCCGGCTGGCGTAGAGGGTGAAGGGCTGGCGCTCGCGCAGGTGCAGGAGCCCGGCGATGGCGTCGACGTCGGCGCCGGTCAGGATGACGCCTTCGATCGGCGAGGAACGGAGCCCTCGTCGCGGATGAAGGAACGGTTGCGCCTGGATCTGTTGGCGAAGATCGGGGGAGGCGTTGATCAGGAACCAGCGTTCCCCGTCGCCGCTCACGGCGAGCGAGGCCTGCGTTCGCGCCATGGTTTTGCCGTCGCCCGCTCGCGCACGGCGACATGCCTCCGCGTTGGAGTTCCATTGCGGGAAGCCGCCGCCCCCGGCGGCCCCCCCCACAA
>JAEZHS010000513.1 GCA_023436825.1 Pseudomonadota bacterium
GGTAACGGCAACGGCAATGGTAACGGCAACGGCAACGGCAACGGCAACGCCTACGGCAACAACCAGGGTGGCAATTGCTTTGCTCGGGGCACCCTAGTCCGGACGCGGCAGGGGTATCGTCCGATCGAAACCTTGGCAGCTGGCGACGAGGTTGCGGTTCGTTTCGGGGGCTTCGCGCCGATCAAGGCTGTGGTCAGCCACACCTTCAAAAGCGTCTCCGGCAGATGGATTGGCGATTCGTCGAACCTGCCTGTCCTCGTGCGGCGCGGTGCTCTGGGCGAGAATTCGCCGGGCGCAGATCTTCGCGTGACGGCTTTGCACCCTGTCTACGTCGATGGTTTCCTGATGGAAATCCGCGACCTGGTCAACGACACCAGCATCGTCTTCGACCGGGCCGATGGCCGGGATACGCTCGACTTCTTCAATATTGAACTCGATGGCCACGACGTCCTGGACGTGCAAGGTGCATTCTTCGAGTCGCTTCAGCGAGCAGGGACCGAGCGCTGCGTCCCGCTCTTGCGCTTCACCGGTGGCCGCAGCCAGCTTCGATCGCGTATGCGGAGTGTTGCATCACTTGTGGTCGACCGAAGACAGCCCATCGACATTATCCGCGATAAACTGGAGGAGCGCGGGCTCGACCTTGCGCGGGCAGCCTAGTCCCGATCCACTCCGCCGTATCGCAAGGCGATGAACGGAGAGAGTCGGCCGCGCGCCAGCCTGCTCTCCATCGATGGCGCATCGGCTGGCAGCACCTCAGTAGAAGGCAGGCGAGCATGGTCGACACGGTTGTCAAGCAAGCCGAGCCCCGTCCTCTTGACAAGATTTTTGCGCCGGCCCAGTTCGCCGTTGGCAGGGCCGAAACTCCCATTTAGTGGGCAGTTTCCGGCATGGATTGGCGGACAGGGCGGGATTCGAACCCGCGGTGGCTGTTACACCACGCACGCTTTCCAAGCGTGTGCCTTAAACCACTCGGCCACCTGTCCTTGAGAGCGGTTTCGCCGTCCTTATAGCGCGGTGGACAGGCTGGGCAACGGCCTTCCCCCAGCGCGGCCACTTCTGTAGGGTGCGCGCCGCCATTTGGGGGAAAGATGGTAGTGTTTCGCGCGCTGGGATGGCTTCTGTTGGCCATGGCCGTCGCAGCAATCGTGCATGATGGGCTGGCCTGGTGGACTGAGGGCTCATTTCATCTGCTCGGCCTCGGGGACCTTTGGTCGCATCTCGACACTCGCTCGCTCGCCGATGCGCAGACGGCTATCCAGGGCCGCGGCTCGGCGGCGCTGTGGTCCTGGCTGGTTCGGCCGGTGCTGATGGTGCCGGCCCTGGCAGCCTTCCTGGGGCTCGGCATCTTCTTCCTGTGGATCGGCAATCGCGGCAGCGGTCGGCCCGAGACCGGCTTCCTGATCGGCTCCCGGCCGCCCCGGCGCCGGCGCTATCGTGGGCTGTCGTAGCCGCGTCGAATGCAGTGCTGGCACTCACAGCCGGCAACACAAGGAGTGGCGTCGTCAGCCGTTCGACCCGCCAGCCGTGGCCCTCTACGGAGCCCAAAAAGTCGCGAAAACGAAACTGGCGGCCATGATCACAGTTCTTGACAAATATGAACCATAGTTATATGTTGGCTCGTTGCTTTGCTTCCGCCTTGTCGCTTAATGCATCGTTCATCTGCTTACTATGGCGCGCGGCAGAGACCGCGCGAGTCCATCCGGTTGCCCGGTTGGATGGGCGCGCCCGGATCCCGAGCGACGAGAGCCGCAGCCGTCCCGCAGCCGAAAACCAGTAGCGGTAATAGCGGGAATAGCGGGAATTCGACGGTGGCTCAATCGATGGGGGGGCAGCTCTTCCAGACCCACAAGAGTGTCGGGCGGAAACGGCGGGAACGTCGGAAACCTCCAGCACCGCTGACGGCGGTGCAGGCACCGGCGGCCTTTCTGTCCGGTGGATGCGAGCCGGTTTGCCACTCAGCAGGTCAAACCCCCTGTAACGAGCTACTGGCCGGAGCGTGCTTCGATGCGCGTGATCGCCTTCTTCACCGCTTCGGCCTGGCGGTTCGAAATGTGGCCGTTGGCCTTGAACTCGGCGGTGACCTTGCGCAGGAACGGGCTTTTGTCGGTCAGCGCCTCCGCGCGCTTCATCAGCACTTCGTGGATATGGGCAGGGCCGCGCTCACGGGCAGCCGCTCGCGCGCGGTAAATGCGGATGCCGACGGCCACCACCAGCGCCGCGCCGGCCGCGATAAGGATCTCTGTCCATTGGATCATCACTTAAGCCCGCGTGACGCGGATCGACGCGTCCTTACGCCGATCGAGGTCGGGCAGCAGGTCGAGGCCGAGACCCGGCTTCATGTTCACCGTGACCTCGCCCCTGGTGATCGGCGGCAGCTCGGTGACCAGCTCGGTGTACCATCCGGTGTAGAACGCGCGCACGCTTTCCTGGATCAGCGCGTTGCGCGCGTGCAGGGAGAAATGGCAGGAGGCGGCATAGACCACCGGACCGGTGCAGTCGTGCGGCGCCACGGGGACATGCCAGGCCTCGGCCAGTGCCGCGATCTTGCGCGCCTCCGACAGGCCGCCGCACCACGACAGATCGAGCATGGCCACGCCGGCCACGCCGGTCTCCAGGTACTCGCGGAAGGAATGGGTGTAGGCCAGCGTCTCCGACGCGCACACCCAGGCCTTCGAATGCTGGGCGTAGGCCTTCAGGTCGGCGAGGTTGTCGAGGCGCAGAGGGTCTTCGTGCCAGTAGGTGCCGAACGGTTCCAGCGCGCGGGCGAGCCGCTGCGCCATGGGGAGGCTCCACAGCGAATGGAACTCGACCATGATGTCCATGCGGTTGCCGACGGCCTTGCGGATCCTGGCGAATGGTTCCAGCGCGGCGTCGAGCTCGGCCGGCGAGATGTCCCAGCCCGCGGTGCGCTCGGCGGCGATGTCGAAGGGCCAGATCTTCATGCCGGTGATGCCCTGCTCGAGCAGCGAGAGGGCGAGCTCGTCGGCCCGATGCAGGAAGGCTTCCAGGTCTTCGTACGGGCCTTGCTTGTTGCCGACGCCCCAGTTGGCGACGGCCTGGCTGCGCTCGTCGCGGATGTACTTGTAGCCCGCGCAGGTGTTGTAGATGCGGATGCGATCGCGGCTCCTGCCGCCCAGCGCCTCGCAGACCGGCCGGCCGATCGCCTTGCCGAAGAGATCCCACAGCGCGATGTCGATCGCCGAATTGCCGCGCGTCTCCACGCCGGTGCCGCGCCAGCCGAGATAGTTGATGAGACTCCTGTTGATCGCCTCGATCTGGATCGGATCGCGGCCGATCAGCTTGGGTGCGGCGCTCTCGTGGATATAGGCCTCGACCGCGCCGGCGCCCATGAAGGTCTCGCCGAGGCCGGTCAATCCCTCGTCGGTCCTGAGCCGGATCCAGACCAGGTTCGGGAACTCGCCCAGGCGGACAGTTTCGACGGCCGTGATCTTCATGACAGCGCGGTCTCGGCCCGCTGAGCCATGGCCAGCAGCGGCCGGTCGTGCAGTCGCGGCGCCACGATCTGCAGGCCGACAGGCAGGCCGTCGCGGCCGCTGCCACAGGGCACCGAGATGCCGGGCACCAGGGCGAGGTTGAACAACGGCGTGAACGCGGCGTGGCCGCGTGGGCCGACCTCGCGGTTCTCGATGACCTTGGGATGGGCCTGCTCGACCGGCCAGGAAACGCAGGCCGTGGTCGGCGTGAGAAGATAGTCGCACCCGGTGAAGAACTGGGCGACGGCGCGGGCGCAGGCGTCGGCGAAGCGCAACGCCGCCACAACGTCGGTGCCATGGACGGTACGGCCACGTTCGATCAGGCCCGCGATGTTGTCGCCGAACAGATCCTTGTCCTTGGCCTGATGCTCGCCATAGAGCAGGGCCGATGCCGCGGCATTGACGGCGGAGAACGCCGTTTCGTTCGTCCCATCCGGCCACGTGACGTCTGCTTCCTCGATGCGCCAGCCAGCGGCGCGCAGGCGAGCCACGGCCGAGTTGAACGCCTCCATGACGTCCGGGTCGACCGCGACATCGAGGCCGAGCCGCCGACTGACCGCGATGCGCGGGTTGGACGGCGGCGGCACATCGAGCAACGCCACCGAATGCGGATCACGCGGATCCGGACCCGCCATCACTTCGAACGCGACCCTGGCGTCGGCGACGGAGCGGCCCATCGGGGCCGTCACGCCGTAGAGCGGGCCGTAGGCGCCGCCGAAACCGAACGGCGAGGGGATCGCGCCGGCCGAGGTTTTCAGTCCGACGACGCCGCAGTGCGACGCCGGTCTGCGACCCGAACCGCCGCCGTCAGTGCCGAGGGCAATGGGAGTGAAGCCCGCGGCGAGTGCGGCCGCCGCACCGCCCGACGAGCCGCCGGGCGTCAGCGCCGGGTTCATCGGATGGCGCGAGGGACCGTAGACCTTGTTTTCCGTGTGGCCCTTGGCCGCCATCTCCGGCGTGTTGGTCATGCCGAGGAAGACGCCGCCCGCGGCCTTCAGGCGCTCGACCGCGACCGCATCGCGCGGCGGCCTGAAATCTTTCCAGAGCAGGGAGCCGTTGGTGACGCGCCGGCCCTGCACCCAGGTCGTGTCCTTCACGGTATAGGGCACGCCCAGGATCGGCCCGTCGAAGCCCTGCTTGCGGCGGGCATCGACGGCATCGGCGGCGGCGCGCGCCTCAGCGGGGTCGAAGTCGACGATGGCGGTGATCGCCGGGTTTTTCGCCTCGACGCGGGCGATGGCCGCTTCGGCCACGTCGCGGGCGCTCGTTTTTCCGGCGCGGATGGCCGATGCGATGGCCGCCGCGCCCTGATCCAGCAAATCGGTCATAGCTTTGTCATACCTACTACGACCGTGCCGTTCCAGACTGCCGGACGAGCCCGCTGCGGACGGCAGTTCCGACCGTCGGACTCGAACAGAAGGGAGCGGAGCGATCATGCTGGCGCCGCAGGTGCTGGAAGGCCTCAAGGTCCTGGTCGTCGAGGACAATCTCCTCCTGGCGGAAGTCACCAGGCTTTTGCTGGAGGATAGCGGCTGCAAGGTGGTCGGCCCGGCCGGCCGGCTGCGGCGCGGCCTCAAGCTGGCGCGGGAGGAGGCGATTGACGGAGCGATACTCGACATCAATTTGCACGGCGAGATGAGTTTCCCCATTGCCGAGGTGCTGAGCGGGCGGGGCGTGCCGTTCGTCTTCGTTACCGGATATGAGGATCGCAGCATCGTGCCGATGGCCTTCCGCTCGGCGCCGCGTCTCGACAAGCCGGTGACCGACGAGCAGCTGCTCGAGGCGATGATCGAGACCTTCACCGAGAAGCGCGCTGACAGTGACCCACAGGCGGACGTGATACTGTCGGCAGGGCATGCCGCTGGAGAGCGATCTCTACGCGCCGGTGAAGGCGCTGCTCGAGGGACAAGGATACGTCGTTAAAGGCGAGGTGCGCGGCTGCGACGTGGTCGGCGTGCGCGGTGAGGAGCCGCCGGTGATCGTCGAGCTGAAGCGCGTGTTCGGCCTGGGGCTGGTGCTGCAGGGCGTCGACCGCCTGGCGCTCAGCGACCGGGTCTATCTCGCGGTCGGCCAATGGCCCAAGCAGATGAAGAACGTGAAGAAGCTCTGCCGCCGGCTCGGACTCGGGCTGCTGGTGGTGGCAGACGAACGGGCCGACGTCGTACTCGATCCGCAGCCCTACAAACCACGCACCAACAAGCGCAAGGCCGGACGGCTGCTCGGCGAACATCGCCGGCGCGTCGGCGATCCCAATCTCGGCGGCAGCGCCATGCGCGCGCCGCTCATGACGGCCTATCGCCAGGAGGCCTTGCGCTGCGCGGCGCTGCTGGCCAGCAATGGACCGATGAAGCTCGCCGCCGTGCGTGCCGCCGCCGACGCGCCGCGCGCCGCCAGCATCCTGAGGGACGATTTCTACGGCTGGTTCGAGCGTATCGAGCGCGGCGTCTATGCTCTGACGCCTGCCGGCCGGCGCGGCCTCGGCGACTACGATACGGCGGCCTAGAGGCCGCACGATCCAGCGCGTGCTGCAACCATCGGGGGCATGGTGCATTATGCAGCGCCATGCGCACGCTCGAGATCGTCCACCACACGAGATACGACTATTCGGCGCCGGTGGAACTCGGCGAGTACCGCCTGATGTTCCGGCCGCGTGACAGCCACGACCTGCGCTTGCTGCACACCGGACTGACGATCGAACCGACGGCTTCGGTGCGCTGGATCCACGACCCGTTCGGCAATTCGATCGCCATCGCTTCCTTCGAAGGGGAGACCCAGGTGCTGGAGCTCACCAGCACCATACGGCTCGAGCATTTCCCCGTGCCCCTGGAGTTGCCGCCGATCGAGGAATATGCGCGCACGCTGCCTTTCAGCTACCTCGCGGAGGAGGCGCCCGACCTCGCGCGCTACGTCGAGCGGCACTACCCCGATCCCAACGCCATGGTGAGCAGCTGGACCAGGCAGTTCCTCGAAGGCGAGGGCGGGGCCGAGACATTCGCCACGCTGACGCGCATGTGCAAGGGTATCCAGCAAGGGCTGAAATACGCCATGCGCTTCGAACCCGGCACGCAGCCGCCGGCGGTGACGCTGGAGACCGCGACCGGAACCTGCCGTGACTACGCGCTGCTGATGATGGAGGGCGTCCGTGCGCTCGGCCTCGCGGCGCGGTTCGTCACCGGCTATCTCTACGACCCTGCGCAGGACGGCGCCGATGCCACTCCGGCTTATCCGCACGCCTGGATCGAGGTCTATCTGCCAGGCGCCGGCTGGGTGGAATTCGATCCGACCAATGGCATCATCGGATCCGAGCGGCTGATCCGCGTTGCGGTTGGCCGAGATCCCGATCAGGCGATGCCTATTAAGGGCAGCTTCACGGGAGCGACCGACGTCACGGTCAACGGCACGATCGACGTCAAGGTGCAAACCCTGGCCAAGCCGCTGCCGGCGGCCACCGACCCGGCATCCCTCGCCCCTGACGCCGACGGGGCCGCTTCGCCTCATTGACGCGCATCCGCCGGTAATTTTCAGGTAGGATGCGGCAAAATCCGGGTGGTACGCGGACCCACGACAAGGGAAAGACTGACCGTTTGAACTCATTGAGCTGGATGCTGCGCGGCCTCCTAGGCGCCGGCGGGGCCATCCTCGCGGTGTTGGCCTGGCCGGTGGCGAATGGCGCCTGGCAGGCGCAGAAGGCCGACGTCGTGGTTTTCGAGTTGCGTACCGGCCAGCCGGTGCAGCTCGCCGAGGTCGAAGCTGCAATCGCGGCATTGGATCGCGCGGTCGCGGCGGATCCGGTTGCCGGCCGCAGGCTTGGACGGTCCGAGGTGCTGGCCGGTGCCGCGGTCGTTCCGGAGCTGTCGGCCACGAGGCAGCAACGCGACGAATGGATGAAGCAGGCACTGGGCGATCTCGACGTCGGCCTGGCCAACGCGCCCGCGCGCAGTGTCGGCTGGGCGCGGCTGGCTGCGGCCCGACAGGCAACCGAAGGCACATCGGCCAAGGTCGTCGCCGCGCTCATCATGTCGATCGACACCGCACCGATGATGGAGGTGCTGTGGCCGGCGCGTCTGCAGCTGATCCTCGACAATTGGCAGTTCTTCACGCCGAAGGAGCGCGAGCGCATCGCCGCCTATGTGGCGATGAATTGGCGGGGGAGCTCGGACAAGGCGTGGTTCGCCCGGGTCATCCGCTCGCCGATCGATGAGCTCTTCGTCCGCTATTTCGTCCGCGACGAGCCGAACGCCCAGGAGGAGCTGACGAAATGGCTCACGCGCCTAAGGAAGAAGTAGCTTTTGCCGATGATGAGGCCGGC
This sequence comes from Pseudomonadota bacterium, assembly GCA_023436825.1. Next base: position 7,804 of record JAEZHS010000513.1, read on the forward strand.
ATGCAGCGGCGGTCGCCGCTGATGATCGTGCGTGGGCTGGTCGACTGGGTGATGGCGGCGCTGTTCTTTGCCGTCGTGTCGTTCGCCGCCTTGCCGATGGGCGCCAATCGCGACTGGGCGTGGGCTGCCATTGCCATGATGGTCGGCGTCCTGGCCGTCGTCATCGCTGCGAGCGGACGGCGTGGCTTCGAGGTGGGCGAGGCCGAACGCAAGCCGTTGATCGCCCTGGTTGCCTGCTTCGCTCTGTTCATCCTGTTCGGGCTGTTCCAGATGTCGACCCTGGCGCCGCTGTCGGGCAGCGCCCGGTTGTACGAGGCGGCCGCCCGCCTGCTCGGCAGCGCCCACGCGCCGGTTCCCACCCTCGCGGTCGACGTGTCGCGCAACACGCTGCTCAAGTGCCTGACTTGCGGCGCGATCTTCCTCGCGGCGCGGGCGCTCTGCCGCGACCGTGATCGAGCGCGCCTGTTGCTGCTGTTGTTCGTCGTCGGCGCCGTCTTGGTCGTGGCCTACGGCATTCTGATGCAGGTCCAGGTGCACTCCTGCTACGTCGGCAGCTACCTGAAGAAGGTCGATCCCTATGACCCGGCGACCGGACGATGCGTCATGTCCGGCACGTTCGTCAGCAGCAATTCGTTTGGCAGCTACTGCGGCATGGGCATGATGGCGGCGATGGCGCTCATATTTGCCGATCGCCGTCGCAAGGCCGACATGCCCTACGGCTACGACGAGGATGATCGGGAAAGCATCGCCTCTTCGCTCACCGGTCTTCGCGTCGTCATGCTGGCCTGTTCCCTGTTGCTGCTCGGCGGCCTGCTGTTTTCGGCCTCGCGCGCGGGCCTTGGCGCGACTGTGGTCAGCGGCGGCGCCCTGGCCGCGCTCATGCTGCGGGGCCGCTGGCGCTCGCGGCCCGACCTGGTGCGCATCTTCGTCGTCGTCAGCGGGCTCGTCGCCCTCATCGTCCTGGCCATTGCCGGCAACACCATCGTCAACAAGGCGCTGTACGCCAGCGACGGCGCCGACCGCGTCAAGATCTGGCTGGCCTCATTGCAGGCGATCCGCATGTCACCCTGGCTCGGCTGGGGCCTCGGCGGCTTCGCCGACGTCTACGGCCTCGTGCAGCCGCCGAGCATGCCCGTGGCCAACGACCTCGCCCATTCCACGCCGCTCGAGACCGTGGTGGAGGTTGGCATCCCCATGGCGCTGATCGGCTTTGCAATCGTGCTGATCCCCTACGGCATCTCGTTGTACGGGGCGATCATCCGACGGCGGGCGCACCGCTACCTGCCGGCGGCGGCCTTCGGCGTGGCGACGGTGCCGATCCTCCATTCGATGGTCGATTTCAGCCTGCAGATGCCGGCCATCGGCTTCGTCGTCAGCGCCGTGCTGGGCATGGGGTGGGCCCAGGCATTCGGTCGCAGGGAAAGATCGCCACGCGGCTTTACGCCATGGGAGTAGTTCAACTATACTCACCAGGAGTGCAAACAGTATGCTTGGGGGCATACCGGTAAAGCCAGTAATTGCATGACTCGTGGCATTCGGCGGCAACCGCCAGACGCCACGCGGGCTGGCGTGTGGCAAGGACGGTGGGAGGGCGTTGGCGTGCGCAGAGCGATCCCGGTCGGGCCGGAGGCCTCGTCGGTCGAGCGCCCCCTGAGTGCGGCGCGGGTGATGCGGTCGGCGCCGCAGCGCTTCGTCGAGACGTGGATAGACGCCGTCGTTGGCTTCCTGTTCTGCGTCGTGCTGCCGATCCCGATCTATGCCACTGGCGAGCCGTTTGCCGGCGAGTTGGGCGGCACGGAGTTCACCATCATCGCCACGACAGTGGGCTATTCGGTGGTGTGGTACTGCGGTCGCCGGCTCGATGCCTTTCCGCGCTCCACTCTGCAAGGCAACATCGGCTATGTCGCGCCGGTCGCCATCCTCACCTACGCCCTGGTTGCCGCAATCCTCCTGCTGCTGCGCATCGACTATTCGCGCATCCAGTTCTTCGGCTCGGGCTTCCTGACGCTGTTGTGGATGGCGGGGGTGGCAGAGCTTCGCTCGCGTTACCTGATCCGCAACTATGCGGTGATACCGCGACCCTCGATCATCGACATGCCGGCGCTCGCTACCTGCCGATGGCTCGACTTCGACGAGGTGCGGAAGCGCGGCATGCGGGTCGATGCCATTGTCGCCGATCTGAATGCCGAGCTGGGCGAGGGCCGCGTCGCCGCCCTGGCCGATGCCGCGATCGCCGGCGTGCCGGTGCTCGACAGGCGTTACATCGTCGAAACCCTGACCGGTCGGACGCCGCTCGGCGGGCTCACGCCCAACGAGTTCGGTGCGCTGCTGCCGTCGCGTCAGTACATGGTGGTGCGGCGCCTCATCGAACTTGGCCTCACCGTACTGCTGCTGCCGGTGCTGCTGCCCGTCCTGCTCATCGTGGCGGCCGTGGTGCGCCTCGACAGCGCCGGCCCGGTGCTGTTCGTGCAGACCCGAATCGGCCGGCGCGGACAGCCGTTTCGCATGATCAAGTTCCGGACCATGTTCGACGGCGCCGATGGACCGAGCTTCACCGCCACCGTCGATCCGCGTGTCACCCGTGTCGGTGCCTTTCTCCGCCAGTGCCGGCTCGACGAGCTGCCGCAGCTCTTCAATGTCCTGCGCGGCGACATGAGCTGGGTCGGGCCGCGGCCAGAAGCGGCGTCGCTCGAGCAGGGCTATGTACGCGACATCGAGTACTTCGCGCTGCGCGGCATCGTACGGCCAGGTGTTACCGGCTGGGCGCAGATCAACCAGGGCTATGCCCACGCACCCGACGAAATGCGCTCCAAGCTGGAATACGATCTGTACTACCTCAAGCACTGCTCGCTATGGCTTGATCTCGTGATCGTGTTGCGTACCTTTGCCGTGGTTTTCCGCGGCACCGGTGCGCGTTGACAGTCGCCGCGAGCTCGCGAGCAGGATCATGTGCGGCATAGCCGGTATCCACGCCTATCTCGACGTTGCGCCGCCGATCGACCGCGCCGAGCTCGCCCTGATCAACGACCGCATGGCGGCGCGCGGCCCCGACGGCAAAGGCCTGTGGCTCGCCGAGGACGGACGCGTGGGTCTCGCCCATCAACGGCTCGCCATCATCGATCTGAGCGAGGCAGGCGCGCAGCCGATGCACAGCGCCTGCGGCCGCTACACCATCACTTTCAACGGCGAGATCTACAATTACCGCGAGCTGCGCGAGGAGCTCGCCCACCGCGGCCATGCGTTCCGCAGCGGCTCCGACACCGAGGTGCTGCTGCAGCTCTACGCCGACTGCGGCATCGAGATGGTGAAGAAGCTGCGCGGTATGTTCGCCTTCGGCCTGTGGGACGCAGAGAAGCGCACATTGCTGCTGGCGCGCGATGCGCTGGGGATCAAGCCGCTCTATTGGGCCGATGACGGCTGGACGATGCGCTTCGCCTCGCAGGCCAAGGCCCTGCTGGCCGGCGGGCGCGTCGGTCGCGGTCCCGATTCGGCCGGCATCGTCGGCTTCCATCTGTTCGGCAGCGTGCCCGAGCCCTTCACCGTCTGGCGCGAGGTCCACGCCCTGCCGGCGGGGACGACCCTCATCGTCGACGCCGGCGGCCCGCAAGCGCCGAAGCGCTATTATGATGTCGCCGAGGCGCTGGCGGCGCGGGCCGAGGCCGGCCGCGGAGCCGGCGATCCGCGCCGGCTGCTGTCTGACGCGGTACGCGATTCGGTACGTCATCACCTTGTGGCCGACGTTCCAGTGGCGGTGTTCCTGTCGGCCGGCCTCGATTCAGGCGCGCTGCTCGGCACCATGGCGGGGCTTGGTGCGCGATCGGTGTCGGCCGTGACGCTGGCCTTCGCCGAATTCAAGGGCCTGGCCGTGGATGAGACGCCGCTCGCCGCGGAGGTCGCGAAACGCTATGGCGCGCGCCACATCGTGCGCACGGTCGATCGTGCCGAGTTCGAGCGCGACCTGCCGTCGATTCTCGACGCGATGGACCTGCCGACGATCGACGGCATCAACACCTGGTTCGTCGCCAAGGCCGCGCACGAGGCAGGCATCAAGGTGGCGCTGAGCGGGCTGGGCGCCGACGAATGCTTTGGCGGCTATCCGTCGTTCACCGACGTGCCGCGCAGCGTGCACTGGCTGCGGCCGCTGTCGTTCGTGCCCGGCCTCGGACCGCTGGTGCGCCGCGGCCTCTCGGCGGCCATCGATGCGGGCCTGGGGCTGCATCCCAAGGCGGCGGGCCTGCTGCAGTACGGCGGCAACTGGGCCGGCGCCTATCTCCTGCGTCGCAGCGTCTACATGCCGTGGGAGCTCGACGAGCTGATCGATCCGGCGCTGGTCGTCGACGGTCTGCGCCGCCTGGCGCCGCTCAGCCACATCGCAGCCGCCTTGCACGGCACACGGCCGCTCGGCGACTTCGATCGCGTCGCCGCTCTCGAG
>JAEZHS010000534.1 GCA_023436825.1 Pseudomonadota bacterium
AGATGGTGCGGATCTCGACGCCGGTTGCCTCGGTGAAGGGCGCGAACAAGAAGGTGCGCGCCGCTTCCTCCCAGGGTCCACCCCAAGTGGTGATGTAGAGGATTTCGGCCGCGCGGGCGCGGCGCAGCGACGGTGTCGCCAGGGAAGCGGCGCCCAGGCCGGCGAGAAGGCGGCGCCGGGAGGGCTTGGAACGGAGGTGACCATCGGTGGACATGTGCGTTTCCTAGGATCTTGTCTTGGTGTGGGAGAGCAACTGGGAACAGGGCGATCGCGTACGGCACCAGCGTCTCGTCATTCCGACCGGAGCCGAGCGAAGCGAGGCGTAGCGGAGGGACCTGTTTCGTTGGTGCGTCGGCAAAGCTAGGTCTCTCGACTGCGCCACCCTTCGGGCGGCTCCGCTCGGGATGACGGGAAAATCGGTCATATGCGATAGCCCTGCCCTAGCGGGGCAGAGGAGCATGAGCCAATGCGTGCCGACCGAGCACGAAACCCTCATAGCCCTTGGCCGCGACGGCGTCGCAATGCCGCTTGTAGCGGTCGAAGCCGCCGACATAGGGCATGAACACCCGCGGCTTGCCGGGGATGTTGGCGCCCATGTACCAGCTGTTGGCCAGCGGATAGAGCGTGCTGTCGGCGACCTTGTTGACGTGCTCGACCCACTCGCGCTCGGCCTGCGGTGAGGGTTCGATGCGATCGAAGCCCTTGTCGCGCATGTGGCCGATGCAGTCGGCGATCCAGTCGACGTGCTGCTCGATCGAGGCGATCATCTGGGTCTTCACGCCCGGGCTGCCGGGGCCGGTGACGACGAACATGTTGGGGAAGCCCGACACCATCAGGCCGAGATAGGTGAGCGGACCGCCTTCCCAGTGATCGCGCAGCACGGCGCCCTCACTGGTGCGCACGTCGATCTCGCGCAGCGCGCCGGTCATGGCGTCGAAGCCCGTGGCGAACACGATGGCGTCGAGCTCGAACGTCTGGCCGCCCTTGGTGCGCAGGCCGTGCTCGATGACCTCGGCGATGGGATCGGAGCGCACGTCGACCAGGCTGACGTTGGGACGATTGTAGGTCTCGTAGTAGTTCGTATCGAGGCAGAGCCGCTTGGTGCCGATCGGATGGTCCTTGGGGGCCAGAAGCTCGGCGGTGCGCTGGTCCTTCACGATGCCGCGGATCTTGTTGCGCACGAACTCCGAGGCCGTATCGTTCGACTGCTTGTTCACCAGCAGGTCGGTGTAGGCATAGAGGTAGCTGATGCTGCCGCCCTCCTGCCACTTGGCCTCGTAGGCCTTGTTGCGCTCGTCCTCCGGCACGTCGAGCGCCGACCTCGTCGGCTTGGCATGGCCCGCGATGGCGAAGGGCGTATCGGCCGCCGCGGCGCGGCGCGCCGGATACTCGGCCTTGTGCCTGCGCTCGCGCTCCGGCTCCATCGGCGCATTGCGTGCCGGCAGGCTGAAGTTGGCGGTGCGCTGGAACACCGTCAGGTGCCTGGCCTGGCTGGCGATGATCGGGATCATCTGCACGCCCGACGAGCCCGTGCCGATCACGCCGACGCGCAGGCCGGTGAAGTCGACGCCTTCATGGGGCCACAGGCCGGAGTGGTACCACTTGCCTTTGAAGTTATTGAGGCCCTTGAAGTCGGGCACGCGCGGCGTCGAGAGATTGCCTGCCGCCATGACGCAGTAGCGTGCGCGAATCTCCTCGCCGCCGTCCGTCTTCAGAGTCCATTCGCCCACCTCGTTGTCGAAGTGGGCCGAGACGATCCGCGTGTTGAGCTGCACGTCGCGGCGCAGGTCGAAACGGTCGGCGACGTGGTTGATGTATTTCAGGATCTCGGGCTGCGTGCCGTAGCGCTCCGGCCACTTCCATTCCTGCTGCAGCTCGTTGGAGAAGCTGTAGGAGTATTCCAGGCTCTCCACGTCGCAGCGCGCGCCGGGATAGCGGTTCCAGAACCACGTCCCGCCGATACCCGAACCCGCTTCATAGGCCCGGACCTTCAGGCCCATGCCGCGCAGGCGGTGGATGGCGTAGAGACCGGCCAAGCCGCCGCCGACGATGGCGACATCGAGATGGCCGCTATTGGAGGAATGGGGAGCGGGACCATGCGAGGCGTCAGGCATCTTTCGGTGTTCCCGTATTGTTTTTGCTGTGCGAGCGGTGAAATCGACGTGTTGCAACGGTCTCCCGCATCGAACGGCTTGGCAAGGGGCGCCGACCGCCACGTTGCGCAGGCCGGCATGCACCAAGTGCGGTGCAGCAAGCCGGTCCGGCCGATGGTCGGACGAATGTTTCAGGCTTATTCTCTTTGGATGACAAGCCGTCGGCCGGAAGGTCGGTAAACCTCCACGTGGATCAGTCCGTCTCTCCCCCTGTTGCCCTCTCCGAGGCAAGGACGGTCTCGACACCGGCATCTCCGGCCCCCGCTGCCTCTCCGCCGCGCATCGCCGTGCCGCCGCGTCCATCGATCAGGACCTGTAGCTTAAACACAACTCCGAGCCCACGAGACAAGAGCTC
>JAEZHS010000564.1 GCA_023436825.1 Pseudomonadota bacterium
CCCTTCACCCCGCCGCCGCCACGGCCCGAGCTGCGGGCCTCGCGCGCGCTCGATCGCGGACCGCCGGAGCGGTCGAGCCGCGGCTGGCTGGTCGCGGCCCTGGTGCTCGTCGCCATCGCGGGCGGCGGCTATCACGTCTACACGACGTACTTCCAGAAGCCCGAGCCCGTGGTCGCGGCGGCGCCTCCCGCACCGACACCGGCACCCGCGCCGGTTCCGGCCGCGAGCGCGGGGGCCAAGTCGGTGCGCGACATCGTCGGCGAATATCTCGCGACCAAGCCGACGCCGGAGGCGATGCTCGCCAAGGCGCGCGACTTCGCCAAGGCGAACGAGATGGGCGCCGCCTTCCTGGTGTTCCGTCGCGCCGCCGAAACCGGCAACGTGCCGGCCCAGGTCGAGCTCGCCGCCTTCTACGATCCGCTCACGACGCCGGCGAAGGCGGGTTTCACGCCCGACGCCGCGCGCGCTGCCGAGTGGTACGAGCGCGCGGCGCTCGCTGGGTCGGCCGAAGCGCAGCGCAAGCTCGGCCTGCTGCTGGCCAAGGGCGGCGCCAACTTGGCCGTCGACGCCGCCAAGGCGAAGGGTTGGTTGCAGCAGGCGGCGGCGCAGAACGACGCCGACGCCAAGAAGGTGCTCGACGCCCTGCCGAAGTAGGCCTCACTTGAGCTCGCGCACCCAGTCCTCGTAGCCACCGTTTGCGCTGGCGGTCGACACCGGCCGGCTTGCCTCGATGCGTGCAGCCTGCGCGCGCCCTCGCATGTCGCTCGGACTGAGCCCGAAAGTCGCACGGAAGGCGCGGCTGAAATGCGCTTCGCTCCGGAAGCCGAGCGCAAAGGCGATTTCATAGACGCGGCGATGATCCTGCGTGGGATTGCACAGCTCGGCGCAGGCGCGGCTGAGCCGCTGTTCTTGGATGTAGTGCGCGACACCGCCCAGCGACTCGAACAGACGATAGAGCTGGCTGCGCGAGATCCGGAACTGCGCGCAGAGTCCCTCGGCCTGCAGGCCCGGCGATTCGAGATTCGCCGCGATATGCTGCTGGATGCGCCGGCGCATCGTCTTGTCGAGGGTGTCCCGCGCACGTTCCATCGTCTCGGTTGTCGACTGGAAGCAGGCGACGATCATGTCGGTCGTGGCCTGCGCGACATGCCCCGCGTCGGCCATGGTGATGTCGTCGGCCCGCACCAGCAGCGAGCGCATGTAGTCGCGCAACAGGCCGCCCATGACGCTGCCGCCGCGCAGGACGAGCCCGTGCAAAGCGCCCGGCGCCGGCAGCGCCTGATCGAGCGTGTCGCGCGGCACGACGATGGCGACGGTGCCCGATGCGGCGGCCTGGGTGACGTTGGACGGCGTCAGGTCGAGGATCTGCACGTCGCCGGCGCGCAGCTCCCGCCCGTGATCGGCTGCCTCGCCGATCAGGCCGCCCTTGTCGTAGAGCTGCACGAGGTAATGGTCGAGGCCGTCCGCCACCGTCTTGCGGCGGTCGCGCACGAAGCGCTGGCTGGCGAAGTCGACCTGCGAGATCAGCAGACTGCCGAGATGGTAGCCGCGCACCGTCGCGTCGAAACCCTGGTCAGGCTTGTACCCGGCGTTCGGCGACACGTCGAAGATGACGGAGATGCTTTCATGCCAGGCGTCGAACTGATCGCGTGGCTGGAGATGACTGGTCTTGAACAAGCTGAATGGAAGCTTTGCTGCCTCACCCATACCCAACTGCCCACCCCCTTGGGACACTTGATCAACGCTTTCAGGACGCCCAGTCAAACGGCTGCGCTGAATAATTGCTAGGAAATTGCACTGTGGCCACGGACTGACCGCATCAGAAATGCAAGGAAGTCAGGCCTGCATCGTTTCCTGGCAGTTGGTGAACATGGCAGCGCCCTACGAAGCAGAAGTCACATTTCTCGTCGGCGTCGACTCGGAAGGCAAGGTCGCGGAGACCGCCTACCCTACCTGGAAAGGCGCCATCCCTGCGAACTATGCGGCGCCCTCCAAAGCGATCAAATGGGGCGATCCGACGCCCGGCACGGGCGCCACCGTCACCTTTCACTTCGACGACGATTCCGGATGGACCGATGAAGAGAAGGATGCGTGGGAAGGCGGCCTCGCCCTGTGGTCGGCCGTCGCGAACATCACCTTCAGAGAAATCACCGACTCCACGCCGGCCAACTTCGTGATCGAACGGGGCGGCCCGGGAGCGGGGGCCGGCGCGTCGTTCGGCTCACAGAACACCGTCCCCATCGGCGGCACCACGCTCAGCACCCCTGGTGCCACGGGCTCGGTGATCGAGGTCGAGACCACGGTCGATGACTTCGGCCCGATCGGCTACGATTTGGCACGCCACGGCGGCCATCCGTTCTCGACAGTGGTGCACGAGATCGGCCACATGCTCGGCATCGGCCATGGCGGCCCCTACAACGCCGACGTCAACAGGATGACGCAGCAGTTCGGTCCCTACGACATGACGTTGTGGACCCTGATGTCGTATATCTCCCCGCACGAGACGGACACCAAGTTCTTCAACAGCTATCCGGTTGCCGGAACTTCTTGGGGCTCCGTCTTCGAGGCCGATCACAACTGGTATTTCGAACCGCTCACGCCGATGATGCTGGACATCCTGGCGATCCAGCGGGTCTATGGCGTCGCGACCAGTGGTCCTTTGGCCGCGGGCGGCGTCACCTTCGGCTTCAACAGCAACATCGACGTCGACGGCTTTCTCGGCCGCATCTACGACTTCTCGCGCAATGCCCATCCCGTCCTGACACTGTGGAGCGGCGGCACAGGCAATACGCTCGACCTGTCGGGATACGACCAGGACGCAGTGATCAATCTGACCCCGGGAACCTTCTCGAGCGCCGGCGGCAAGGTCAACAACATCGGCATCGCCGTCGGCACGATCATCGAAAAGGCGATCGGCGGCGACGGCAACGACAGGATCACCGCCTCGGACGTCGCGTCGTGGCTGAAGGGCGGCGACGGAGACGACACGCTTATTGGTGGCGCCGGCAACGACAGGCTTGATGGCGGTGCCGGCATCGACGCGATCTTCGGTGGCGCCGGCGACGACACGATCACCGGCGGCGCCGGGGGCGACGCGATCGATTTCGGAGCGGGCCGGAGTGTTCTTCGCGACACCCTGGCCGACGTGAATGGCGACACGATCAGCGGCCTCGGCTTCACAAACGCATTGGATCTCACCGGCTCCCTGATCGGCCGCAACAGTCTCGGCGTCACGATCGCGGACGGAACCGCAACCATCACGGCCGGCGCCGTATCGTTCCAGCTCAATGGAAGCTTTGCCGACGGCGACTTCATGGCAGCGGCACGCGGCAGCGGCGCCGACGCCCAGACGACAGTGTCGTTCGTCAACTATCTGCCGGGACTAGCCGAAGGCGTCCGGGTCGATCCCTCGTCAGTCAATGGCATCGCCAATGAGCCGTTTCTGACGGGCGACGGCGCGGTGCAGTTCACCTTGCAGTTCGAATCGGCGATTTCGGCGTTCAGCAACACGCTCGGCTACTACAAGGTCGCCGGGAATGGGTCGATTCTCGATGTGGAGATCCTGTTCGCCAATACGCTCAACGTCGCAGCCGGCACGAACGTCGCGCTCGACACGCCAGGAAATGGCGAGCGCCTCGGTTTCTTCCTGGTTCAGGACGGCTTCGACTTCTTTGGCAGTCCGCCGCATGACCTTTCCTTCGTGACGGAAGGAACGCTCGTTCCGGCCAATCTCAATTCCGGTGTGCCGCTCCTCCTCAGCAGCGCCACGCTGGGGGTGCTGAGCGGCGTTTCCATCTTCCACTCCTTTGCGACCCTCAATCCAGGAGACGCCGTCCAGGTCCTGTCGGGCGTCGCGCCTGGCGGCCGCGAGCTGCGGATCGGCTTCGAAGATCTGCCGAGCGCCACTGGCGACAACGATTTCCAGGACATCGTGGTCTCGGTCAGCGTGAACGCAGACGACTACTTCATCCTGTAGGCAGATCAGTTTGGACTGGGCCGTCAAAACCACTTTGACGAGCTATTGAATTAAATTGCCATCCTGCTGTGCAGGTCGATCATGATCCAGAGGCTGCCGCCAACCATCAGGAATATCAGGACGGCAGTGAAGCCGATCGCCAGCAGGTTCTCCTTGGGAGTCGTCGTGAAGTTGACGTGCAGGAAGAAGTGCAGATGCACCAGGACCTGCATCACCGCCGCGACCGCGATGATCCACATGATGCGCGAGGTCGGCAGGGCGTGGGTGTAGACCAACCAGAACGGGATCGCCGTCAGGATGACGGCCAGCACGAAACCGATCAGGTAGGAGGCAAGGCCGTGTCGTTCCATCACAGGAGCCCCGGAACATAGACGACGGAGAAGATGCCGACCCAGGCGATGTCGAGGAAGTGCCAGAACAGGCCGAGCCGCAACAGGCGCGAGGCCACCGGCAAGGTGAGGCCCTTGATTGCCACCTGAGCGCTCAGGATCAGGATCCAGATCAAGCCGACGCTGACGTGGGTGCCGTGCGTGCCGACCAGGGTGAAGAAGGCCGACAGGAAGCCGCTGCGGTCGGGGCCGGCGCCGACGCGGATCATGCCGAGAAATTCGCGGATCTCGAGGAAGACGAAGCCCGCGCCAAGCAGGAAGGTGATGGCGAGCCAGCCCAGCACCGCCGAGCGGTTGCCCTGCCGCGACGACAGCGACGCAAAGCCGAAGGTCATGCTGCTGATCAGCAGCAGGGCGGTCTCGAGCGCAGCGTTGTTCAGGCTGAAGAGCTGCCTGCCCGTCGGGCCACCGGCCGTGTTGCCGACCATGATGCCGTAGGTCATGAACAACAGGGCAAAGATGACGGCGTCGCTCATCAGGTAGAGCCAGAAGCCGAGCTCGCGCTGGGCGTGGACCGCCTCAACCTCGGAATGGGGCGCGGCATGCGGTTGGCCGGGAACAGCGGTGACGTTGGCGTTCATTGGCGCGCCGCCTTCGCCGCCTCGAGCTCGCGATAGCGCGCCTTCTCCAGGCGCTGGACCTCCTCGGCGGTCAGCACGAAGTCGGTCTCGTCATCCGACGACCGCCAGATCATGGTGGCCCACATGGCAAGCCCGCAGAGGATCGCCAGCCACCAGATCCACCACACCATGGCGAAGCCCAACACGAAGGAGAGTCCGCCCATGATGATGCCGGCGGCCGAGTTCTTGGGGATCTCGATATCGTGGTAGGCGGCCGGCGGTGTGTAGGCCGTGCCGCGCTCCTTCATGTCGAGCAGGGCTTCGCGGTCACGCACCTCGGGCAGGACGGCGAAGTTGTAGGGCGGCGGCGGCGAGGCGGTCGCCCATTCGAGCGTCCGGCCGTCGTACGGATCGCCCGTGACGTCGAGCGCGCTCTTGCGGTCGCGGATCGAGGCGATGACCTGCATGATGAGGCAGCCGATGCCGATCATGATCAGCACCGCGCCCATCGACGCGGCGATCAGCCAGGGCTGCCAGTTGGGATCGTTGTACTGCTCCATGCGCCGCGGCATGCCCATCATGCCCAGCACATAGAGCGGCATGAAGGCGAGGTAGAAGCCGACGATCCAGAACCAGAAGGCCGCGGTGCCCCACGGCTCGTTCATCTTGAAGCCGAAGGCCTTGGGGAACCAGTACATGTAGCCGGCGAGGTAGCCGAACAGCACGCCGGGGATGATCATGTTGTGGAAGTGCGCGACCAGGAAGGTCGTGTTGTGCATCAGGAAGTCGACCGGCGGCACCGCCAGCAGCACGCCCGTCATGCCGCCGATCACGAAGGTGGCGATGAAGCCCACCGTCCACAGCATCGAGGGATGGAAGGTGATGCGGCCGCGATACATCGTCAGCAGCCAGTTCAACACCTTCACGCCCGTGGGCACGGCGATCACCATGGTGGTCACGCCGAAGAAGGCGTTGACGTTGGCGCTGGAGCCCATGGTGAAGAAATGATGCAGCCAGACGGTGAAGCTGAGGATGGCGATCGCGGCCGTGGCGTAGACCAGCGATTCGTAACCGAACAGCCGCTTCCTGGAGAAGGTCGCCACGACCTCTGAGAACACGCCGAACGCCGGCAGGATCAGGATGTAGACCTCCGGATGGCCCCAGATCCAGAACAGGTTGGCGTAGTTCATCATGTTGCCGCCCAGCTCATTGGTGAAGAAGTGCATGCCGAGCAGGCGATCGAGCGCCAGCAGGCCGCACGCCACGGTGATCGCGGGGAAGGCAAAAACCATGAGGACGGAGGTGCAGAGGGCGGTCCACACGAACGGCGTCATGCGCATCAGGGTCATGCCCGGCGCGCGCCGTTTGAGGATGGTGACGACGAAATTGATGCCTGTCAGGGTCGAGCCGATGCCGCTGATCAGCAGCGCCCAGATCCAGTAGTCGGTGCCGACGCCCGGGCTGTACTGGATGCCCGAATAGGGCGGATAGCCCGTCCAGCCGGCGGTCGAGAACTTGCCGATCACCAGCGAGATCATGACCAGGCTCGCGCCCGAGGCGGCGAGCCAGAGGCTGAGCGAATTCAGGAACGGGAAGGCGACGTCGCGCGTGCCGATCTGCAGGGGCACGGCGATGTTCAGGAGCCCGGTCATGAACGGCATGGCCATGAAGATGATCATGATCGTGCCGTGCGAGCTGAAGATCTGGTCGAAATGCTCGGGCGGCAGGTAGCCGCCATTGTCCAGCGCCATCGCCTGCTGGGCGCGCATCATGATCGCGTCGACGAAGCCGCGCAGCAGCATGATCAGCGCCAGGATGACGTACATGGCGCCGATGCGCTTGTGGTCGACGCTGGTCAGCCACTCCTTCCACAGATAGACCCAGCCCTTGAGCCAGGTGATGACGATGGCAACCAGCAGCGCGCCGCCCACCACCATCGCCGCACCGCTGGCGGCAATGGCGCTGTACAACGGCAGGGCCTCGATGGTCAGTCTTCCGAACATGCTATCTCCGCGCCGGCGCGGTCGGCGCCTGGCCGCCATGCGCCTGGTGGCCGCCGGTGTACCTGTCGATGATCGAGTCGAATAGCTTGGGCTCGACCGCCGAGTACAAGGTGATGGGGTTGAGCCGGCTCCGCTCGGCGAGCTTGGCGTAGGTCGGGGGATCGAGCTTGGCTGGCGCCTGCTTGGCCTTCGCCACCCAGGCGTCGAAGTCGGCCTGGCTCATCGCCACCACCTCGAAGAACTGGTCGGAGAAGCCGCCGCCCGAATACTGGGTGTTGCGGCCGACGAACTTGCCGGGGTTGTCGGCCAGTAGTTGCAGGCGGGTCTGCATGCCGGCCATGGCGTAGATCTGGCCGGCCAGTGCCGGCACATAGAAGGAGTTCATCACCGTGTCGGAGGTGATGCGCAGGCTGATCGGCCGGCCGGCCGGGATGGCGAGCTGGTTGACCGAAGCCACGCCCTGCTCGGGATAGATGAACAGCCACTTCCAGTCCTGGGCCACGACCTGGACGTCGAGCGGCGGCGTCGAGGAGGCGATCTCGCGATAGGGATCGAGCTTGTGGGTGCTGCGCCACAGCAGCACGGCGACGGCGATGACGATCAGCGCCGGAACCAGCCAAACCACGGCGTCGACCTTGGCCGAGTAGTCCCAGGTCGGCTCATAGCGGGCGTTGCGGCCCGCGCGATAGCGCCAGGCGAACCACAACGCCATGACGATGACCGGCACGACCACTATCATCATGACCGTGAAGGCGTCGATCATCAGGCCACGCTCGGCGTCGGCGATCGGCCCCTTGGGATTGAGGACAACCAGACGGTCGCAGCCGCCGGCGAGAAGGGCCAGCAACGCGATCGCCGCGCACCGTACTGTAACGACTGCCTGCTTCACGCCCCCGCCCGCACCGATGATTAAGCAGCGGGATTAGATTGAAGCTACATCTTGTATTGGGCAAATGAAACTTTTGCCCGCTCACGCACAGCTATCGGCCCGCCAATCGAACGGTGTCTTGGCGCCGCGCAGGAACGCTGCCAGCCACGAGCTGCCCAATGCGTAGTTGGCCTTGGTCGTCTGCTGGCTCGTCACGATGTAGGTGTTGATGCCGACGACGCGACCGCAGGAATCGATCAGCGGCCCGCCGGAATTGCCGGCCGAGATATCGGCCGAGTGCAACACCATGGGCGTGTTGCGCTCCTTGTTCTGTATGGCGCTCACCGTGCCCTTGGTCAGCACGACCTCGGGCGCGGCCTTGAGGTCGCCGGCAGTCAGGCGGCGCAGGTTCCGGTCCTGGGCGATGGCGATGGCAGGATAGCCTGCGGCGACGACTTCGCTCAGCGAGGCGGGCTCGCCTGCCACCGGCAGCGGTTTCACGCTGCCCGCCGGCACGCCGTCGACCTTGATCACCGCGAAATCGGCCTGGCCCGGCTGCGAGGTCGCGACCACCGTGCCGACATAGCCGGCTTTCAGATGCTTGCTCAGGATCAGCGCCTCTGTGCCCGGCGAAGCGCGGCCCACGACATGATGGTTGGTGACGACATAGTTGGGGGCAACAAAAAAGCCGGAGCCGCTGTCGCCTCCGGCCGACACCACCAGGACGGTGGCTTGCTCGAGTGCCTGTGCCAGGCTGGCCGGCGTCATCTTGCCGACAGTCTTGCCGCTGCCTGGGCCGCCGGTCTGCGGCAGATCGATCGACGCCGCGGCCGGTGTCACCTTTGCAGGACCACCTCCAGGACTGGGCGCCGCGTCGGTCTTGCGCTCAGGCAGGGCGCCGGGCGGCGCCGGCGAGGCAGGTCCGCCCTTGCCGAGCGGATCCTTGATGGTGCAGACGTCGGCCTTCAGACGCTCCTTGAGGAGCGCGATCTGGTCCTCGATCTGCTTGTTGGCGGCCTTCTGCTTCTCGATCTGCTCTTCCAGCGCCTTGACCTGCGCCTGGTCGGGCCCCGGCAGAGCGGGCGGCGGTGGCGGCGCGGGCAACTGCACCGCGACATTCACGATGGGGCGATAGAACAGGTACCAGCCCAGCGCCAAGCCGGCGGCCAGCAGCAAAAAGCCGCCGACAAGACCGCCCAAGATCAGGGGCCAACGGGCTCTCGGACGTTCTTCAGGCGACGGCGCGTTCTCGGCCATGGATGTAAGTGGGCTCCCGGGAAAGGCCGCAGTCAATACCGTGCGGGCGGCGGAATTTGGGCACTGTGGAGCCTCTTGCATGGCCCGGCAGACGACATAAGTGTATATGCACTTAACTGTGATCCCTCATGCTTCCCCTCCCCTTTGGGGGAGAGGCTGGGTGAGGGGGTGATGCAGGAGACGGCCTTCTGTTGTACCCCCTCACCTAGAGGAACATAAATGGCTGCGAGACGTCGGCCACTAGCGAAGGAGAGTTCCATGACGGCCTGCATCGTCGGTTGGTCCCACGGCAAGTTCGGCAAGCTCGACGGCGAGACCAGCGAATCGCTGATCGTGAAGGCGGCCACGGAGGCCATTGGCCATGCCGGCATCGAGCCCAAGGACGTCGACGTCATCTATGTCGGAAACATGAACGGCGGCTTCGTGCGCCAGGAGTTCCATTCCTCGCTGGCGCTGCAGACGCATCCGGACCTGCGCTTCAAGCCTTCAACCCGCGTCGAGAACGCCTGCGCCACCGGCTCGGCCGCCATCCACATGGGGCTGAACACGCTCGCCGCCGGCAAGGCGCGGTTCGTGCTGGTGGTCGGCGTCGAGAAGATGACCGAGCTCAACTCCGCCCAGGCAGGCGACGTGCTGATCAAGGCGTCGTACGTCGCCGAGGAGGCCAACATCGAGGCGGGCTTCGCCGGCATTTTCGGCAAGATCACCTCGGCCTACTTCCAGCGCTACGGCGACAAGTCGGATGCGCTCGCCAAGATCGCGGTCAAGGCGCACAAGAACGGCGCCAAGAACCCCTTTGCGCACTTCCAGAAGGAGTTCGCCTACGAGTTCTGCCGCAATCCCTCGGACAAGAACCCGTTCGTGGCGGGACCGCTGAAGCGCACCGACTGCTCGCCGGTGACCGACGGCGCGGCGGCGGTGATCCTGACCGACGTCACGACGGCGCTCGGCATGAAGCAGGCGATCGCCTTCCGCGCTGCCGAGCAGGTCAACGACTTCCTGCCGATGAGCCGGCGCGACATCATCAAGTTCGAGGGCCCTGCCCTTGCCTGGAAGAAGGCGCTGGCCTCGGCGCGACTCGACCTGCTCGACCTGTCGTTCGTCGAGAGCCATGACTGCTTCACCTCCGCCGAGCTGATCGAGTACGAGGCGATGGGGCTCACGGCCCCCGGCGAAGGCGAGCGTGCCATCCATGAAGGCTGGGTCGAGCGCGACGGCAAGCTGCCGGTCAACGTCTCGGGCGGCCTGAAGGCCAAGGGCCATCCCGTCGGCGCCACCGGCGTCAGCATGCATGTGATGTCGGCCATGCAGCTCTCCGGCACGGCGCCCGGCACGCTACAGCTGCCGAAGGCGAAGATCGGCGGCGTGTTCAACATGGGCGGCGCCGCGGTGGCGAATTACGTGAGCATCCTGGAGCCGCTGCGCTAAGCGGCGCGGCGCATCACGACCTCAATCTCGTCGACGATCAGGCGATTGACATCCTTCACGCGCTCGCCTGAAAGCGTGTGAAGGCTGGCTTGATGCTCGCTTGCGAGTTCACGGAGGAAGCGCCCGCCTTCACGCCGAAACGCACGACAGCAACCGCTCCGTCTTCCTCCAAGAGGCCGCGAAGCGCCTGTTCCTCCGCTCCCTGCCACGTCGTGGCCAGAAGGCGGAGAGGCCTGCTGCGCATCGGCAAGGCTCGACGGCCCGCATCGCCGATTGCCGTCAGTTCATCTTCGCCTCGGAAACAAGCTTCCGGGCCGGGATGCGCCATTCTTGCCCCTTCAGCGTGTAGCAGACGGTCCGCAAACCCTCCAAGATCCGACCGTCCTGGTATCGCACCGGCTCTGCGAACGGCTCCAGCTGCACCTCCTTGTGCAGGATACCCAGCGCTACATGGCGATCGAACAGGTCCTCATCGTAGTGCTGGTGCGGCGGATAGGATTCGGCCATTCGTGCAAACAGCTTGCGGCCTTCGATCATCAACACGAGCTCGAAGCCCGTATGTATCAGGTAGGGCGGCTCTCGGTTGTGGATCCACTTGACGAGACGGGTAACGCGTCCATCCGGATCGAACGCCAGGCCGAAATGACGATTGATGGCATCGAGGCGCCAGCATCCAGGGTGTGTAAACCATTGCGAGCTCGGGATCTTCATCTGCCGCGGTGCCCAACAAGGCCCGCAACTCCTCCAGGCGCTCGATCATGAACATCATCTCGAACGCCGGATGACCGTGCTCCGGATCAAAGGCTTGCAGGATGGAGCGCAGTGGTTGCATGCCCCCTCAGGAAGCACCTTGGAGCAAGGGAAGCAGCCGGTGCGGGCGAAGTCCTATACCTTCGCCGACGGCCATATCCGCCGGTAGGTCGCAGCCATTTCCGCGCCGACATGGAATGTCGGTGCCGTTGCATCGTCCGCGGCGCCGATTGGGCGTACGACCGTGTCGTAGTCCGGCGTCATGAAGAAGGGGATCGAGAAGCGCGGCACGCCGCCTCGATTGGCGACGCGGTGGTTGGTCGACGAGAACCGGCCGCCCGTCCAGAATTGCAGCGTATTGCCGATGTTGACGACATAGGAACCTTTGAGCGGCGGCGCCGCGATCCAATCGCCGGCTTTGTTCAGGACCTCCAGCCCGCCCGTCTCATCCTGGGCGAGGACCGTGATGACGCCGGTGTCGCAATGGGAGCGCGCCAGCAGCTTCACGTCCGGATCGTCGATCTGCGCGTAGCGCAGCAGGCGGAGCTGCGAAAGGTTGTGCCGATAATGCCGGGTGAAGAAATCCGTCGGCTGTCCGAGCCCTTCGGCAAGCAGCTCCAGCAAGGTTTCCCCCACCTCGTAAGTGCGTTCGAAGTAGGCGTAGACGACGTCGTGGAATCCTAGTGGCGAATCGGGCCACAGATTGGGGCCGCGCAACGGCCTGCCGGCTTTCACGTCGGGATGATCGGCCGCCAGCTCGACGGCGCAATGAAAGGCCTCGAGGTTATTGCCCTTGAATGTCGGGTCGGTGTCGCCCTTCTCCAGGAGTCCGAGATATCCGCGATATTGCGGTGAACGGGTGATGTGGATCCTGCGCTTCTCCGCGTCGGGCAAGTCGAAGAAGGCACGGCTCATGTCGAAGACGCCGTCGAGGACGTCGTGTCCGATGCCGTGCCCGACGATGTACATGAAGCCCACCTGCTCGGCGACGGCGGCGACGCGCTGCACCAACACGGGCCTGCGGGCGGGATCCTTCGCGCCGCCGATATCCACGATGGGGATCTCGTCGAACGCACCGAGATTAGCTTGAGATGGTTGGCCGAGCACGATCGGTCTCCTTCTATTCGCCGGCGGGTCCGCCGACATATCGATGCGTCTCCAGCGGTGAGTCCCACGTCCGCCGGTGCGCCTCCGCGAGATAGGGCGCCAGCGCCTCGGTGCGCGCGCCGACGGCGGCGATGTCCGCCCGGAGGCCGTCCATCACCCCCTCGATGTCGCGACGCAGGGCGGCCTCGTCCACGCTGACGACCCTGCCGCGCTCGACCACGATACGTCCATCGACGATCACGGTCTCGACGGAGCGGCCACATTCGCTGAACACGACCTGGCGCGCAGCGCTGTTCAAGGGCACCAATGCCGGGTCGCCGAGATCGAGCAGCGTCAAGTCGGCCTTGAGGCCGGGCCGGATGGCGCCGGTCGTATCGCCCAGTCCGAGAGCTTTGGCGCCACCCGACGTCGCGGCGCGAAGGGCGGTGCGCGCCGTCGGGTATGCAGCCTCGATACGACTGACCGCCGGCAGGCCCGCGAAGGCCTTCATCGCCTGGAACGGGTTCTGCGCGTCGCTGCATGAGTTGTTGTCACAGCCCAAGCCGAGATTGATTCCGGCCTCGAGATACGCGCAGATCGGCGCCACGCCGCTGCGCGTCTTCAGATTCCCAACCGGATTGAGCACGACACTGGAGCCTGCGCGGGCAACGAGATCAATTTCGTCTGGCCGCATCCAGACGCCGTGCGCCAGGGTGGTCTGCGGACCGAGCAGTCCGTGCGCCTCCAGGTAGCGCACCAGCGAACCATCCCAGGCGCCGAACTGCTGCCGCGCGACCACGGTGGTGGCGCGCGATTCGTAGATATGGGTGAAGACGGGCAGCAGCAGCTGCCGCGACAACCTCGCCAGCGCCGTCAGGAAAGCCGGCGAACAACGTTCCGGGCTCGAAGGAGCAAGACCCCAGCTCAACGTCTCGCTGCCCTTGTCGAGCCGGTCACGGAAGGCCGCGATCTGCGCGACCAGCGCCTCGGCATCCGCGGCCGTCGACGCGTTGGCCGCCACGACGCCACTCAGGCCGCCAACTGCATCTCGCGGGAACACTTCCTGCCAAAACGGCGTCACCTTGGCGCCGTGCACGTCCCCCGTCTGGAGGGCAAAGACGCAGCGAATGCCGACCTCCTCGTAGGCAGACAGGATGACAGCGATGTCCTCCGCGTCCATCGGCGACAAGGTGGCCATGTCCTGCACCGTCGTGATGCCGGCGCGCAGGCATTCGACGGCGCCCAGCAATGTCCGGGCCCGCAGCTCGGCGCGGCTGCGCCGCGGGTAGTTCGGCGGCAGCGCGTTCAACAGCCAGGTTTCGCGCGGAATGGTCTCGAAGCAGCCCTTCAGAAGCGTGTCGTGCGAATGGTAGTGGGCGTTGATCAGGCCCGGCAGGACCAGCCGATCGCTCGCATCGATGACGCGATCGAGAGCACGCCCTGCCAGCAGCGCCGCGTCACCCCCGAGCAAGGACTCGGCAAGCCCGGGCCCGACGGCCGCGATGCGTCCATCAAGGATCAGTATGTCCGAACGTGCGGGACGGTCGGTGTCGCCGGCATCGTCGTACACGATGCCGCCGGCGATCAGGATCGCCGACGCCTTCTTCATGACCCGACCATCGTTTTGATCTTCCACTCGTCCCGTCGCTTCAAAATCCGCTCACTGCGCTCGCGAGTCAATCGGTATTCTCAAATATGAGAATTTGCCAATAATTTATCCAAGACGATGACCGATTGAGCAGAGCTACGCTGGTCGCGATAAATCGGCCATCCTTGCGACTCGGAGGCCCGATCGGCCCGGAAATTCATTGACATTGAAGGGTCGTCGTCTCAATTTTTATACAAGGGACGACGTGGGGAACAACATGCGGCGCCATATCACCGACCTGGAGCAGGACATCCTCGACTTCAAGCGGGCCACCGACGGCAAGAGGGTCAGTCGGCGGGCCTTCGCGGCCGGACTGGCCGTGCTCAGCCTGTCGCCGGCCGCTGCCGTGCTCACGCCGGCCGACGCCAAGGATCCGGACCTCGTTCTCGCCAACTGGGGCGGCGATGCGATCAAGGCCATGGAGGTCGCCTATGTGCGCCCCTTCCAGGCCGCCAATCCCGGGCAGGGCGTCAGGATCGATTCCTCGGGCCCGACCAACGGCAAGATCAAGGCCATGGTCGAGGCCAAGCGGGTCATCTGGGACCTCTGCGACCGCGCCCTGCAGAGCTCGCTCGAGCTCGGACCCGCCGGCCTGCTGGAGGAAGTCGACTACGGCGTCGTCGACAAGAGCATGAGCCTGCCCGGCTTCGCCAACCGATGGGGCGTTCCCAATTACACCTTCGCCAACGTGCTGGCCTTTCAGAGCAAGGCGTTCGGCGGCCGCACGCCCAAGACCTGGGCCGACTTCTGGAACATCAAGGAATTTCCCGGCAATCGTACGCTGCGCCGCCACATCGACAGCACGCTCGAGGCCGCCCTGATGGCCGACGGCGTGCCGATGGACAAGATCTACCCGATAGACGTCAAGCGCGCCTTCGCCAAGGTGCGCGAGATAAAGGACCACGTCACGTTCTGGAACAATCACGCCGACAGCTACAAGCTGCTGCGCGACAACGAGGTGACGATGGGTTGCGTGGCCCATACGCGCGCCGTGTTGCTGCGCCGCGACACCGCGGGCGCCGTCGATTTCACCTTCAACCAGGGCATCTTCTGGGTGTCGAACTGGATCGTGCCCAAAGGCAACCCGGGCGGCAGCCGCGTCTGGAAGCTGATCGCCGCGACCCTGGAGCCGGCCGCCCAGGTGGAACTGCTGCGTCAGATGGGGAATGGGCCGGTCAACCCGGAGGCGCTCAAGCTCGTGCCGCCCGATCTAGCCGCGGTCAATCCGTCGTCGCCTGAGAACCTCGGCCGCATGCTCGTCGCCGATTCGGAGTGGTACGCCAAGAATGGCGCCACCACGTTGAACCAGTTCATCGACACCGTGTTGTCGTAGTGCTGGATCTCGTCGGACTGAGCAAATCCTACGGCGCGTCGCGCGTCCTGGACGACGTTTCCTTCTCCGTTCAGCAGGGCAGCTTCACGACGATCCTGGGGCCGTCCGGTTCCGGCAAGAGCACCCTGCTGATGAGCATCGCCGGCTTCGTGACGCCGAGCGCCGGCGACATTCGCCTGCACGGCCGATCGCTGCTGCCGGTATCGGCGGAGAAGCGCAACTTCGGTATCGTCTTCCAGGGATATGCGCTCTTTCCGCATTTGCGGGTGCGCGACAACGTCGCCTTTCCGCTGCGCATGCGCGGGCTTTCCTCCACCGAGATCGCCGGTCGCGTGAAGCGCGCCCTCGACCTGGTGCAGCTGCAGGACTTCGCTGACCGCTTCCCGCGCGAACTGTCCGGCGGCCAGCAGCAGCGCGTCGCCCTGGCGCGGGGCCTGGTCTTCGAGCCCAGCCTCGTGTTGCTGGACGAGCCGCTGAGCGCGCTGGACAAGGGGCTGCGCGAAGCCTTGCGCGACGAGTTGCGGCGCCTGCACAAGGCCGTCGGCATGACGTTCGTCCTGGTCACCCACGACCAGGAGGAGGCGCTGGAACTGTCGAGCCAGGTCGCCATCCTCAATCACGGCCGCCTGGAGCAATGCGCCGATCCGGCGACGCTCTACAACGCACCGGGCAGCCGCTTCGTCGCGGAGTTCCTGGGACGCAGCAACTTCATTCTCGTGGAGGTGAGCCGCGACGGCGCGGGCACGCTGCACCTGCAAAGCGGCCAATACCGCTTCGAGCATCGTCAGGATGGTCTGCCTGACGGCGGTCCGGCTGTTCTCGCCCTTCGTCCGGAACGTCTGGTGCTGACCGACAGCGACGCTTCGCGTCCGAACAGCCTCCCGGGCATCGTGTCGGACATCAGCTATCGCGGCGCCGATCTCAGCGTCAGCGTGACCACCGATCTGGGGGAATTGATCGTGCGCCTTACCATCGGCGACGGGCAGGCGATGCCCAGGACCGACGACCGCGTGCGGATCTCCTGGAGCGCGACGGCGGGCTACCTGCTGCACGACAGGTCGGCGACGTGACTTTCGCACCGGGCGCGGCGAATCTCAGGGTGTTCGCCCTCTTTCTGCTGCCCGCCCTGCTCTTCGTCGGCGTGTTCTTCGTCTATCCAGTCCTGAAGATCATGCTGATCAGCGTCACCGATCCGCAGCCGGGCTTCGCCAACTATGCGCTGCTGATCGAGAACCCGGCGCTGCGCCGGGTGTTCCTCACCACCATTCGCATTGCCGGCGTCACCACGCTGGTGTCCGTGGCCATCGGCTACCTGCTGGCCTATCGCCTGCACATGGCCGGGCCGCGCGAGATGAAGATCGTCCTGTTCTGCCTGATGTTTCCTCTCTGGACGTCGGTGCTGGTTCGCGCCTTCGCCTGGGTCGCACTGCTGCAGAACAACGGAATCGTCAATGCGGCCCTGCTCGGCCTCGGAGCCGTCGACAACCCGTTGCCGATGGTGCGCAACGAGCTGGGGGTCGTCATCGGCATGGTGCACGTGATGGTGCCTTACGCCACCCTTCCCATCTACTCGGCGATGCGGGCGATCGATCCCCGCGTCCTGCAAGCCGCGCGCTCGCTGGGCGCCACGGCGTGGCCCGCCTTCTGGCGCATCTTCTTTCCGCTCACCCTGCCGGGCGTCGGCGCGGGCGTCATCATGGTCTTCATCACCAGCATCGGCTTCTACATAACGCCGATCGTGCTCGGCGGCGGCAAGGTGGTGATGGTGGCCGAATACATCAGCGTCCAGATCACCGAGACCCTGCGCTGGGGACTGGGGTCGATGCTGGCGATGGTGCTGCTCGCCGTGGTGTTGCTGTTCGTCTTCGCCTTCCGGCGGCTGACCGTTCTGCGCCAGGGCTCTGCATGACCGCCCGTTCGCGCTTCACGCGCCTGCTCGGTGCCGGAGCCATGCTGGCCCTGGCTTACCTGATCCTGCCGCTGGCCGTGGTCGTCCCGGTGTCGCTGACCGATCAGCGCATGCTGTCCCTGCCGGTCGACGGGCTTTCGCTGCAGCACTACGAGACCGTGTTTTCCAGCTCGGTCTGGCTGAGCTCGGCCGGACAAAGCCTGTTGATCGGCGCGCTCTCGATGGCGCTCGCCCTGGCGATCGGAACCTGGAGCGCGATCGGCTGCTGGATGCTGGGGGAGCGGCGCAGCGGCTTCTTTCGCGTCGTGAATCTCCTGCCCGTCGTCGTGCCTTCGATCATCTACGCCCTGGGCGCCTATCGTCTGTTCGTCGATATCGGCCTGTTCGATACCGTGCTTGGCGTCGTGCTGGTGCACGCGGTCGGCGCCATTCCGTTCGTTTTCATCGTCATTAGCACCAGTCTGGCATTCGTCGATCTCAGCCTGATGCGCGCCGCGCGAAGCCTCGGTGCCGGCATGCTGCGCGCCGCGGTGTTGGTGGTCCTGCCGAACATCAAGACCGGGCTGGCGTCCGCGGCAATCTTCGCCTTTCTCCATTCCTGGGACGAGGTGGTGGTCACCCTGTTCGTCTCGAGCACCGCCGTGCACACTTTGCCGCGCAAGATGTGGGAAGGCCTGAGCGAGAACCTCGACCCGACCATCGCCTGCGTCGCCGTGGTGATGGTCCTGCTGACCCTGGTGCTGCTGCTGCTGCAGCAGCGCGCCAAGGGTCCGTCGGCCGGTTAGCGGCCGATCAGGGCCCGGTCTTCCTGATCAGCCTGCGCAGGATCGCCGTGCCGGCATTGCCGCGCACCGACTGATCCCAGAGCTCACGAAACATGGTCTCGTGCAGCGCCACCGCCTCGGCAGCTCCGGTGACCGTGGCGACGCCAGAGGTGATGTTGGGCAACTCGCCCAGCCGATAGGGGCTGACCGAAACCAGCGCGCCTTCGGCGCGACGGAATATCTGGAAGGTCTGGCTCGGCAGAGCCCCCTCCACCAGGCCGATCTGGATGCCGACCGGCTCCTGCTCCATGAGGGTCGCGATGCGCTCGACCTCGATCGCCGCCGCCTGACGGCGCTGCTTCTGGACCGAGGGCGGCAGATCCAGGCGTCCGACCAGACCCAGGCGCAGGAAACGCTCGATCTCGACCAGGCCGATCACGCTCGCGATGTTGGGCTGTCGCTGGCGCACCAGCGATTTGCGTTCCGAGAGAATCCGCAGCACGTCGTCGACCTGCCGCTTGAACTCGGCCTTGGGGGCGGTGGCGGGCATGGCTTCCATCAGCATCTGGCGTAGATGCTCGTTGTAGGCGTCGGTGGTCAGCAGGAAGGAGATCGGCTCGTAATGGGCCAGCACGCGTTCGGAGGTCAGTTCGATCTGCCGCATGCGCTCCAGGAAGCTCACGGCGTTGCTGTGATACTCGACCCCGGCATCCAGCAAGGAAGCCAGCGACACGCCGAGAAGTTCCGATACCCGCTCGAGCGTCTCGATCTTGATCAGTTCCCCCTTCTCCATCCGGTAGACCGCCGCGCGCGACAGGCCGAGCCGAAGCGCCACCTCCTCCGAGCTCAGCCCCTTGCCCACCCGATATGCACGCAGTCTTTCGGCGATCTGATCGTAGCGTATGGCCATCGGCCCGCTGTTCCGTGTGAAGCCTTCTTTGTCCGCGTTATGGCACGAAGCTTCTCCCTCTGACCAGAAAGAGAGCGCGATCGCTTGCAGGATGAGCCGCAATGCCTGCATTCTCCTTCGAGCACCTTCTTGGGCTAAGGGAAGCAACCGGTGCGGAAAATCGAGCGTCGAGAGAGCGACGCCATCCTGGGCGCCATGCGCCAGGTGGCTCTGGCGGGCGGCCACGCCATCACTTGGGCCGACACCACGAGCGTGGTCGCGGCCGGGCGGTACCTGCTGCGCCGTCATGACCTTCTGGACATCGGGACGCTGCCCGCGGTGGCGCCGTCCGATCTCGTCTCCGCGCTACGCGGCAATCCGGAGGTGGCGCGCGAGGCGGTGAAGTATCTCGCCATCATGGCGATGGTCGACGGGTCGCTCGACCACAAGAAGCTCGCTCGCGTGCTCGAATACTCCCGCGCCCTCGACGTCGAGGCCGACTATCTCACCGATCTCGTCGAGGCGGCGTCAGGACATCTCGCCTGGGCCACAGCGGACATGTGGCGCAAGAACTTCGACAGCGTGCTCAGCCGCTCGTCCGAAGGCCTCGATCCGAACGTCTGGATCAGGCCCTACGCGGGCGCGAACGCCGAACCCGCGCTGGTGGCGCGCTACGACGCTCTGGGCAAGCTGCCGCAAAGCTCCTTCGGCAAGGCGCTGTGGGACTTCGACAAGCAAAACGGCTACCCGTTCCCGGGCGATCCGCAGGCGCTCAATGCCAGCTTCGGCACGCCGCACGATTCGACGCACGTGATCTCGGGCTATGACACCAGCGCGCGCGGCGAGCTTCTGGTCTCGACCTTCACGGCCGGCATGCACCCGATCAATCCGATGAGCGGGCACATCCTGCCGGTGATCTTCTTCTTCCATTTTGGCGAGCAGCTGAACGATGTCGGCCACGCCGGCAAGGGCGGGCTCGATCCCGACGAGTTCTGGCACGCCTGGGCACGCGGCGCTGAGATGACCGTCGATATCTTCGATCCCAAGTGGAATGTCTGGGACTGGGTCGAACACGACCTCGAGGAGCTGCGGCGTGACTGGAACGTCACGCCGGCTGGCCGGCACGGCTGACGGTCAGCTCCTGTCGTCCGGCTTGCCGCGGTCGCGCGCGAACATCGGTTGGCTGGCGGCCGCCTGCTGCTTCCGCGTCTCGGGGTCGGCCGTCGAGTCCTTGCGGTAGAGGTGCCACGCGAAGCCGCCGGCGCCCACGAGGACGACGACGGCCAGTACTTCGTAAAGAGACATACCCGCGCTACACCACCGGGCTCGCGCCGCCGTCGACATTGATGGCAACGCCGGTGATGAAGGAGCCGGCATCCGAGCACAGGAAGCAGGCCATGCGCGCGAATTCCTCGGCCTTGCCCATGCGGCCGAGCGGGATGCGGCCCTTGGCCATGCCGGCCAGGAACTCTTCGTAGGTCTTGCCCTCGCCGGCCGCGGTCTTGTGGCGGCGCACCCACTGGTCGCTTTCGATCAGGCCGACCAGCATGGCGTTGACCAGCACGCCGTGCGGCGCGTTCTCGTGGGCGAGCGCCTTGGTGAGCGCCATGCCGGCGGCGCGGCTGACGCTGGTCGGCGCGGAGTTGGCGTTGGGCGCCTTGGCGCCGATGTTCAGCACGTTGACGATGCGGCCCCACTTGCGCTGGCGCATGCCGGGCAGCACGGCGCGGATGGTGCGGATGGCGGCGAACAGCTTCAGGTCGAGGTCGCCCTGCCAGTCCTCGTCGGTCACCGTCTCGAACGGCTTGGCGTGGCTGATGCCGGCGTTGTTGACCAGGATGTCGACCTTGCCGAACTCGGCCTCGATCTTCTTGAAGGTATCGGCGATCGGCTGCGCCTTGGAGACATCGCAGGAATAGGCCTCGATCATGGCGTTGGTCTTGCCGGCGGCCTTGGCGACCTCGGCCTTGGCCGCAGCCAACGCATCGGCCTTGCGCGCCAGCAGCGCCACCGAGGCGCCCGAGGCCGCAAATTCCTTGGCCATGGCCAGACCCAGGCCCGTGCTCGCGCCGGTGATCGTCGCCACGCGGCCGTCCATACGTACGTCCATCTCGTCCTCCCCGATTCACGGAAGGTCGCCACCTTATCGTCCGGAACGCGGGAGTCGAGATGTAACCAGACACCTCACCCTGAGGAGCGGTCTGTAGGACCGCGTCTCGAAGGGTGGGCGACAACGAGGCTTGTTGCCCACCCTTCGAGACGCGCCCTTCGGCGCTCCTCAGGGTGAGGCCCTTTCTCTAAGGCGCAGGCTCAGGCGTCGTGAACTGGGCGGCGTATTCCGGCGTCGGCGGGATCGGCTTGATGACGTCGATCGCCACACCGTTGGGATCCTCGGTGATGAAATGCCGCTGGCCGAACGGCTCGTCCCGCAGGGTGACATGGATCTTCAGGCCGGCGGCCACCGCCTTGGCGTACTCGGCATCGACATCCTCGACCTCGAGATTGACCAGCAGACCCGCCGCCTTGCGCTGGAACGGCGCCGGCAGCGAATCGTGGCGGTAGTCGAGAATGGCAAGATTGGCCGACGGCGCGACCTTCGACGTCAGGTGAACGTACCAGTCGGACTGGAAGGCCGGCGCGAACTGGAAATGGCGCTGCCAGAAAGCAGCGGTGCCGGCTACGTCGTCGGTGCAGAGCACTGTGTAGAACTGGTTCAGCTGCATTGCCCGTCCCTCCTCGTCGATTTACATACTGTCTGTATGTAACGCGACCATTTAGATACAGGATGTATGTATGTCAAGACCCCGGACCCGGGCCGCCCGCACTCAAGCTGAACGCCTGGCGGTCACTCGCGCCGCCCTGCTCAAGGCGGCGCGAATGATCTTCGCTGAACAAGGCTATGCCGCTGCCGCCACCGAGGAGATCGTGCGGCGTGCCAAGGTCACGCGCGGCGCGCTCTACCATCACTTCGAAGACAAGCGCGCGCTGTTCGACGCCGTGGCGAGCGACGTGGCGCGTGAGATCGCCGAGAGGGTCGAGGCCGCGACGCCGATGGACGATCCGTTGAAGGCCCTGGTCGTTGGCACCGGTGCCTTCCTCGACGCCTGCCTTGATCCCGCGGTGCGCCGCATCTACCTGATCGACGCGCCCGCCGTGCTGGGCTGGCATCGCTGGCGGGAGATCGACGCGCCGCACGGCGTGCGCTCGCTGCGCGAAGGCGTAACGGCGATGCTGGCCGCGCATCCGGTCGATGGGCTCGCCGTCGAACCTACGACGTTCCTGCTGGCCGGCGCGTTCAACGAAGCTGCGCTGTGGGTCGCCGAAGCCAAGGATGAGAAGGCGGCACGACGTGATATGGACCGCTCGCTCGCGCTCCTTATCGAGCGGCTGTTCGTACAGTCTCGATCGCCGCGAGCACGCGCTCGGGCGTAGCCGGCGCATCGAGCCGCACGGCGCGCCTGTGATCGCCGACCGTGGCGATCGCATCCTTGAGCGCCGTCCACACCGCTGTCGCCAGCAGCAGCGGCGGCTCGCCAACGGCTTTGGAACGGAAGATGGTCGCTTCGCGCGAGGGAGCGTTCTCCAGCATCTTCACATTGAACACCGCGGGCACGTCGCGGCTGCCCGGAATCTTGTAGGTCGAGGGTCCGACGGTGCGCAGCCGGCCCTGCTTGTCCCACCACAGTTCCTCGCAGGTCAGCCAACCCTGGCCCTGCACGAAGGCGCCCTCGATCTGGCCGAGATCGATGGCGGGATTGAGCGAGGCGCCGCAGTCCTGCACCAGGTCGGCACGCAGCACGCGGCTCTCGCCAGTGAGCGTGTCGACCGCCACCTCCGCCATCGCCGCCCCGAAGGAGAAATAGAAGAACGGGTGGCCGCGCATCGCCACGCCGTCCCAATGAATCTTGGGCGTCTTGTAGTAGCCGGTCGACGACAGCGAGACGCGGCCCATGTAGCAGAGCTTCGCCATCTCGCCGAAGCTCATCACCTGGTTGCTGCCGGGTTTGGCGATGCGCACGTTGCCGTCGGCGAACTCGATGTCGTCTTGCGCGACACCGAAATGCTCGGCGGCGAAGGCGACCATGCGCTGCCTGATCGTGTTGGCAGCGTCCCACGCCGCCCAGCCATTGAGGTCCGAGCCCGTCGAGGCCGCGGTCGGCGAGGTGTTGGGCACCTCGGCAGTCGAAGTAGCCGACGGCCGGATGCGGTCGATGTCGACCTTGAAGACCTCGGCCACGACCTGCGCCACCTTGATGAACAGCCCCTGCCCCATCTCGGTGCCGCCGTGGTTCAGGCGGATCGAGCCGTCGGTATAGACATGCACCAGCGCGCCAGCCTGGTTGAGATGCGGCAGGTTGAAGGAGATGCCGAACTTCAGCGGGAACAGGCCGAGCCCGCGCTTCAGCACCCGGTT
This sequence comes from Pseudomonadota bacterium, assembly GCA_023436825.1. Next base: position 23,275 of record JAEZHS010000564.1, read on the forward strand.
GGCCTTGTTGAAGGCGTCGACTTCGGCGCGCCGGCGCTGCCATTCGCCAAGCTGCTTCACCTCGGCCCAGCAACGCGGCAGATGGTTCTCCTCGATCTTCTGGCCGTAGGGCGTCTCGTCGCCGCCCGGGCCGTAGAAGTTGAGCGCACGGACTTCGTTGGCGTCGCGACCGAGCCGGTGGGCGATGCGGTCGATCGCATCCTCCATCACCAGCACGCCTTGCGGGCCGCCGAAGCCGCGGAATGCCGTGTTCGACTGCTTGTTGGTGCGGCAGGCGTAGCCGACCGCACGGACGTGCGGGATCCAGTAGGCGTTGTCGACATGGGTGAGCGCGCGCGCCACCACGCCCGGCGTCATGTCGAGGCTGAAACCGGCATCGGCCGCCAGCACCGCGTCGAGCGCCAGCACGCGGCCCTCACCGTCGAAGCCCACCGTGTAGCGATAGTCGAAGCCGTGGCGCTTGCCGGTGGCAATGATGTCGATCTCGCGCGGCAGGCGCAGCTTCACCGGTTTGCCGGTCCGGGCAGCGGCCAGCGCCGCCGCGGCGGCGACCCACGAGGCGTTGCTCTCCTTGCCGCCGAAGCCACCGCCCAGGCGGCGCACCACCGCGGTGATGCGATTGTAGTCGCAGCCCAACACCTGGGCGCAGACATGCTGGACCTCGGTCGGATGCTGGGTCGAGGAGTGCACCACGAGATCGCCGTCCTCGCCAGGCAAGGCGAAGGCGATCTGGCCTTCGAGATAGAAGTGCTCCTGCCCGCCAACGCTGAACTCGCCCGTAAGCGTGTGCGGCGCCCCTCTCAGCGCCGCGTCGGGATCGCCGCGCAGGATGGTCGACGGCGCCTGGACGTAGGCCTGCCGCGCGAGCGCCGTCTGGACATCGAGGATCGCTTCGGTGGGTTCGATGTCGGGCTTCACGCGCTCGGCTGCAGCGCGGGCTGCATCGAGGGAACAAGCCACCACCATGGCCAGCGGCTGGCCAGCATGCTCGACGTTGTCCTCGGCGAACAACGGCTCTTCCTTGCCGGGGCTCGCGATGTTGTTGCGGCCGGGAATGTCACTCGCGGCAAACACCGCGACCACGCCGGGCGAAGACGTCGCCGGTGACAGGTCGAGCTTCCTGAGGCGTCCGCTGGCGATGGGGCTCAGGACCAGCGCGGCATGCAGCGTGCCGGGCGGCTCGGCGATGTCGTCGATGTAGAGCGCCTGGCCGGTGACGTGTTTCAACGCACTGTCGTGGCGGTGCGCGGTGTGGATCTGGCCCTTCATAGCGCCTCGACCTCCACGGCCTGGCCGGGCGAGGTGATGCGCAACTCGAGGCGGCGCAGGAGATTTTTGGCGGCCTGCAGGCGATAGGCCGCGCTGCCGCGCCAGTCGTCGATCGGCTTGAACTCTTTCTCCACTGCGGCGATGGCGGCGGCGAAGCCGTCCGTCTCGAGCGCCGCCTCGACCGCGACTGCGCGCTTGGGCGTTGCGGCCATGCCGCCGAAGGCGATGCGCACATCCTCGATGCGGCCGGACTTGATCCGCAATCGATAGCCGGCCGCGACGGCCGAGATGTCCTGGTCGCGACGCTTGGAGAGCTTGTCGCAGAAGAACACTTCACCCTGCCACAGCTTCGGGATCGTAATGCTTTCGATCACTTCGTCGGCAGCCAGCGCCGTCTTGCGATAGTCGAGGAAGAATTCCCCCAGCGGCAGTTCGCGCGCGCCGCGCGTCGAGGTGAGTTTGAGCCGGGCCTCGAGCGCGATCAGCACCGGCGGCATGTCGCCGATCGGCGAAGCCGTGCCGATATTGCCGCCCAAGGTGCCCATGGTGCGGATCTGCCGGGAGCCCAGCCGCGCGAGATAGGCTTTGAGTGCCGGGTAGTTGGCGATCAGCGCCGGCATGGCCCGCGCATAGCTTGCGCCGGCGCCGATCGTGACCTCCTTGTCCGTCTCACTGACGGCGGTCAGTTCGGGAACATGCGCGACATGGATGACGGCGGCCGGCGGCGCACGCGACCGGCTGGCCAGCAAGCCGAGATCGGTGGCGCCCGCCAGCAGAAGCGCGTCAGGATGCTTGGCGCGCAAGGCCAGAAGCTCGGCAAGCGAGCGCGGCGCATGGAACCGGTTGTCGAAGCTCGCCGATCCAGCACGCGTGGGCAGCGCCGGTGCGGGCTCGACGGCGAGGCCCGCGAGCTTGGTCATGGCGGCGACGATCGGCCGATAGCCGGTGCAGCGGCAGAGATTGCCGGCAAGCGCATCATGGATGGTGTCGAGGTCGGCCTTCTCGCCGCCCGCCGCGAAGGCGTAGGCCGACATCACGAAGCCCGGAGTGCAGAAGCCGCACTGCGTGGCATCGGATTCGGCCATCGCCACCTGGACGGCGTGTGGCGCGCCGCCCGGGCCGTGCAGGCCCTCGACGGTGCGCACGGCCTGGCCATCGATCTGCCCCAGCAGGGCGATGCAGGAATTCATAGCCTCGCGCTGACCGTCAGGGCGCTCCAGCACGACGGTGCAGGCGCCACAATCGCCCTCGGCGCAGCCCTCCTTGGTGCCCTTGAGGCCACGCTGCTCGCGCAGCCAGTCGAGCAGCGTCGCCATCGGCGAGACGCCGTCGAGCTCCACCGGCTGGTCGTTGATGACAAAACGGATGCGGTCCGCCATGCGAATGACTGTGATCGCGGTGTTCTTTATACGCAAGCGGTTGCTCCGCTGATCGGCGCATGATGCACTTCGCCTGCCACAACAAGAGCCCTCAAATGGATCCCTACCGGTTCAGCTACTCCCCCGTCGTCGAGCGACCGAAGCTCTCCTGGCCCAACGGCGCGCGCGTCGCCGTGTGGGTCTGCCCCAACATCGAGCACTACGAGTACATCCCCGCCGAGGTGCGGGTGCGCAATCCCTGGCCGCGCATGCCGCACCCCGACGTGCTGGGCTATGGCGGCCGCGACTACGGCAATCGCGTCGGCCTGTGGCGCATGTTCGAGGTTCTCGACAAGCATGATGTGCGCTGCACGGTGTCGCTGTCGATGTCGGTGATCGAGATGTATCCCGAGATCCTGGAAGCCATGGAGGCGCGGCGCTGGGAGTACATGAGCCACGGCTACTTCAACACGCGCTACCACTGGGGCTACAGCGAGCAAGAGGAGCGCGAGGTCATCGAGCACAGCAAGGCCACGCACCTCAGGCTGACCGGCCGCAAGCTGCGCGGCTGGTTCTCGCCCGCCATCTCCAACACGCTCAGCACTCCGGATCTCGTGAAGGAAGCGGGCCTGGACTACATCTGCGACTTCTATCACGACGACCAGCCGACGCCGCTCGCCACCAGGCACGGCACGCTGATGCATGTGCCCTACACCATGGATCTCAACGACGCTCTGATCTACCGCCAGCCGGTCGAGGCCGAGGAATTCGCCCAGATGATCGTCGACCATTTCGACACGGTCTACCGCGAAGGCAGCGAGAACGGCCGCGTCATGTGTATCGCGCTGCACCCCTACATGATGGGCGCGCCGCACCGGCTGAAACATCTCGACCGGGCGCTGGGCTATATCCGCAAGCACAAGGACGCCTGGGTCTGCACCGCCGAGGAGATTCTCGACTGGTATGTCGCCAACGGGCTGAAGACCTTCCAGCAGCATCTCGGGAAGGAGGCGTGACATGACCGCGTCCGTTCCCAAGAATCCGCCGCCGCTCAAGCCCGGGATGGACAATCCCTGGTACGACTACGTCCCCTTCCCCCTGCGCCCCAGGCTCGCCTGGCCGCGCAATGCGCGCGTCGGCTGGTTCGTGTTGCTGCATCTCGAATACTGGGAGCTGATCCCCGACGAGAGCAGCTATCGCGATCCGCGCCATGTCGGTGAGTTCGGCAGCTTCGTGCCCGACTATCGGACCTGGACGCAGCGCGAGTACGGCAACCGGGCCGGCATCTTCCGCGTGCTCGACGTGCTCGACCGCTATCAGGTGCGTGCCGGCGTGGCGGTGAATGCGCTGGCGGCCGAGCGCTATCCCTATCTCATCGAGCAGTTCAAGAAGCGCAGGTACGAGTTCATCGCGCACGGCCATTCGGCCAACCGCATGATCACCTCGAAGATGAGCGAGGCCGAGGAAAAGGCCGAGATCGCCGAAGCGATCGGCGCGATCGAGAAGGCTGCCGGCGTGCGGCCCAAGGGCTGGCTGGGCCAGGACTACGGCGAAAGCCAGCGCACGCCCAAGCTCCTGGCCGATGCCGGGTTGGACTATGTGCTGGACTGGCCGAACGACGACCAGCCCTACCCGATGAAGGTCGGCAAGCCGTTCGTCTCCCTGCCCAATCAGCCGGAATGGGACGACGTGCAGCAGCTCGTGCTGCGGCGCATTCCCACGCCGCGCTATCCGGACATGGTCGGCGAGGCGTTCGAGTTGCTGCACCAGGAAGGTGGCCAGGTGTTCAATCTCTCGGTCCATCCCTGGCTGATGGGCGTGCCGCATCGCATCAAGTATCTCGACGAGGCGCTGCGCCGCATCGAGCGCTTCGGCAACGTCTGGCAGGCGACGCCGGGCGAGATCGCGAAGCACTACATGGACACGATGATGGGATGAGTTCCCCTCATGCTCCTCTTCCCCAAAGGGGAGAGGAACTTGAGAGGACGGTCACTCCGCCGCCTTCGTGAAGCCCTGGTCCTGGCGGAGGCGGAAGAGGCGGACGGCTTCGGCATGGGCGGCCTGCGCGTCGGGCGACATCGGGGTGCCGAGACGCGTCTCCTTCAGGAAGTGGCCATAACGGTCCTCGCCGCGCACCAGGAGCGCCGAGGGCTTCACCGGGCCGAGCGGGCGCACGCGCGTCGGGATGAAGCTGATGCCCAGCCCCATGCGGCGGTCGTCGTTGTCGTTGCCCGGCGAGCAATGGACCAGCGCGGTGTGGTGCAACGAGAGCTCGCCGGCCTTGAGCGGCATCGACACGCCCGTCTCGCCGTCGAAACGATCGCTGATGCCCTGGCCGCGCTTGATCATGTTGTGGGCGTCGGGTTGGTCGTCGTGCTCGATCATGGGCAGGGTATGGGTGCCCGGGATCACGCGCATGCAGCCCGCCAGCTCCGACGCCTCCGACAGCGCCACCCACGCCGTCACATGCTCCAATGGATCGAGGAAGAAGTAGGCGCCGTCCTGGTGCCACCGCACATAGGCCGGCGTATGCGGCTCCTTGATCCACATCGTCGAGTGGTAGACCAGGATGTCGGGCCCGATCACGTCCTCGACAGCGTCGAGCACCCTGGGATGGTGCACCAGCGTGTCCGCCCAGCGATAGAGCAGGTAGGATTTGCTCTTCTCCGGATACTCGAGCGGATGGCCCTGCTGCCTTTCCCAGTATTCGAGGTCGGCGCGCAGCTCGCGTACTTCCTCTGGCGAGAGCACCGGCACAGGAAATGCAAAGCCTTCGTTTCGGTATTGTTCGACTTGGGTAGACGACAGGATCTTGGGTGCGCTTTGGGGCATCGCAGTTCCGCGGTTGGCGGTTGTCGATCGATGGTCACTATCGTAGCGTCGCGCGCTCGGGGACTGAAGAGAGGGGCTTCACATGAAAAAACAGGTCACCATATCCGTTTCGCGCCGCGGCTTCGTCGCTGGCACCACCGCGCTTGCCGGCAGCTTGGCCGCGCCGGCCGTGCTGCGCGCCCAGCCCGCCGCCATCAAGGTCGGCCTCATCCATCCGGTGACAGGCTTCGTCGCCTACAACGGCCAGCAGGGCCGGCTGGGCGGCACGATGGCGATCGAGGACATCAACAAGGCGGGCGGCATCAAGTCGATGGGCGGCGCCAAGCTCGAGGCGCTGCTGGGCGACAGCCAGTCCAAGGTCGAGGTCGGCGTCGCCGAAGTCGAGAAGATGAACGAGCAGGGCGTGGCGGCCTACATCGGCTGCTTCCAGAGCCCGGTCACCATCGCCGCCACCCAGGCGGCCGCCAAGTACAATACGCCCTTCCTGGTCGACGTCGCGGCATCCGACGTGATCGTCAATCGCGGGCTCAAGAACACCTTTCGCCTGATGCCGGGCTTCGGCGTCTGCGTCGATGACGGCATCGCCAACCTCGGCAACATCAACAAGGCCGCGGGCAGCCCCGCCAAGACGGCGGTGATCGTCCACGAATCGGGCGAATTCGGGACCGGCACGGCGAAGCTGCTGGCGAGCAAGCTGCCCTCGATCGGCATCGAGGCCAAGGAAGTGATCGCGCACGACAACCCGACGCGCAACTTCGACAACATCGCGCTGCGCATCCGCTCCATCGCGCCCGACATCGTCATGATGTCGAACTACCAGAACGAATACATGCTGCTGGCGCGCACGCTCTTCCAGCAGAAGGTGAACGTCGCGGGCTTCTATTCGATCCTGGGCGGCGGCTTCAATTACAAGTTCGTCAAGGAGATGCCCGACATCTCGCAGTACATGATGGACGTGAACCACTGGTTCAATCCCAAGAGCGAGAAGGCGCAGGCGCTGAAGAAGCGCGTCGAGGCCGGTGGCGCGCTGTTCACCTTCGAGGTCTATCTCGGCTACTCGACCGCCATGCTGCTGGCCGATTCGCTGGAGCGCGCCGGCTCGGCCGACAAGGTCAAGCTCACCGATGCCATCGCCAGCTCGACCTTCAAGGCGGAGCTGATGCCCTACGGCCCGACCAAGTTCGTCAACGGCCAGAACCAGGGCGCCAAGCCGGCGGTCATGCAGTCGCTCAAGGGCGACATCGAGGTGATCGCGCCCGAAGAGTTCGCCTCGGCCAAGGCGGTGTTCCCCAAGCCGAAGTTCTGACGAAGCCCTCAAGGGATAGACAAGGGGCGTGCTCGACCCTCAGATCATCGTCGCCGGCGTCCTCAACGGCCTGCTCGCCGGCGGGATCTACGTGCTGGTCGCCGTCGGTCTGACGCTGATCTACGGCGTCCTGCACATCATCAACTTCGCCCATGGCAGCCTGCTGATGCTGGCCATGTACGCCGTGTTCTGGCTGTGGCGCCTGATCGGCATCGACCCCTACGTCGCCCTGCCGATCGTGATCGCCGGCGCCTTCGCTTTCGGCTTCGTGCTCTACCGGCTGGTGATCGGACGCTTCAGCCACGGCCGAGACGAGAACATCCTGTTGATCACGCTGGGCTTGTCGATCGTGTTCGACAACGCCGCCCTGCTGTTCTTCGGCGGTGACACCCAGACGATCGACGTGCCCTATGCCGGCTCGTTCATCCAGCTGGGCGCGGCCTTCCTGCCGCTGCCCAAGCTGATCTCCTTCGGCGCCTCGCTGCTGCTCTGCGCCATCCTCGGCCTCTACATGGCCAAGAGCGACACCGGCAAGGCGATCCGCGCCGTCGCCAAGGAGCGCCAGGGCGCGCGCCTGGTCGGCATCGACGTCGACAACATCTTCGCCGTCTCTTACGGCATCGGCATCGCCTGCCTGGGGGCCGCGGCGTGCCTGCTGATGCCGACCTATTACGTCACGCCCACCTCCGGCCACGCCTTCGTGCTGGTCGCCTTCACCATCGTGGTACTGGGCGGCATGGGCAGCTTCATCGGTGCGGCGGTCGGCGGCTTCATCATCGGCATCACCGAAGCGCTGGGCGGTCTCTTCCTCGGCGAACAGCTCGGCCAGATCGGCATCTCGCTGATCTTCATCCTGATCCTGCTTTTGAAGCCGACCGGCCTGTTCGGGAGCAAGGTGTGAACCGGCAAACCCTGCTGCTCGCCATCGGCCTCGCCGCGGCGGTGATCTTTCCGCTGCTGGCGCCGAACTATCTCGTCAACATCGCCATGATGGTGTTCTTCGTGGCCTTCATCGGCCAGTCGTGGAACATCGCCGGCGGCTTCGCCGGCCAGACCTCGTTCGGTCACGTCGTTTTCTTCGGCACCGGCGCCTATACCTCGACCATCCTGCAGGTGACCTACGGCTGGAACCCCTGGCTCGCCTGGCCGGCCGCCATGCTGGCCGGCGGCATCGTCGGCTGGATCATCGCCTTCCTGTCCTTCCGCGCCGGACTGCGCGGCTCCTACTTCGCGCTGATCACGCTCGCTTTCGCAGAGGTCTTCCGCATCCTCGCCAATTCGGTGCCGTTCACCCGCGGCGGCCTCGGCATGCTGATCAAGGCCGACCAGCGGCCGATCAACTTCCAGTTCAAGGATCCGATCTGGATCTACTACATCGCGCTGGCGCTCTGCATCGTGTCGCTGCTGATCGCCTGGCGGTTGACGCGCAACCGCTTCGGCGCCCGTCTGGTCGCTATCCGCGAGAACGAGGACGCGGCGCGCGCCCTGGGTATCGACGTATTCGCCGAGAAGGTGAAGGTCCTGACCCTGTCGGGCGCGATGTGCGCCGCCGGCGGCACCCTCTATGTCCAGAAGTACCTCTACATCGATCCCTCGATCGCCTTCGGCGTCGACAAGTCGGTCGAGATGCTGCTGGTCAGCATGGTGGGAGGCGCCGGCACCATCTTCGGACCGCTGATCGGCTCGGTGGCGCTCACCGCCATCAACGAGGTGACGCGCTGGCTGGCCAGCGTCGTGCCGGCGCTGAAGAACGTGCAGCCGCTCAGCCTCGTCGTCTACGGCATCATGCTGGTCCTGATCGTGGCGCGCCTGCCGGACGGGCTGATGGGCCTGTTCCGAAGGAAGCCGCGCCATGCTTGAGGTGCGCGAGCTTTCCAAATCGTTCGGCGGCCTGAAGGCGGTCGACCAAGCCTCGCTCGACGTGCGCCAGGGAGAAATCGTCGGCCTGATCGGTCCCAACGGGGCGGGCAAGACGACCCTGTTCGCAGCCATCGCCGGCTTCCATGCACCCGACGCCGGTCGCGTCGCCTTGAATGGCCAGGACATCACCGGCCTGCCGCCGCATCGTATCTGTGCCGCCGGGATGGTGCGCACTTTCCAGATCACCCAGCCCTTCGCCAAGATCAGCGTGCGCGAGAACATCATGGTGGGCGCCTACCTGCACACTGCAGACCGCAAGGTGGCCGAGCGCGAGGCCGAGGCGGTAGCGAGCATGGTCGGCATGGCGGGCCAACTGGACCAGAAGGGCGCCGATCTCACCGTCGCCGGCCGCAAGCGGCTCGAGCTCGCCCGCGCGCTCGCGACCGGTCCGCGCCTGCTGCTGCTCGACGAGGTGATGGCCGGTCTCAATCCGACCGAGATCGTCGAGATCGTCGAGGTGATCCGCAAAATCCGCAATTCGGGCATCACCATCCTGCTGATCGAGCACGTCATGCAGGCCGTGACCTCGCTCGCCGACCGCGTCTACGTTCTGAACCAGGGCCGCATGATCGCCGAGGGCACGCCCGCCGCCATAGCCGAGGACCGCCAAGTCGTCGAAGCCTATCTCGGGCATGGCGCGGCCAAGGTGCTGCGTGCTTGAGGTCCGTTCATTGCGCGCGGGTTACGGCGCCATCGAAGTGCTGCGCGGCGTCGACCTGGACGTCGCCGCCGGCGAGATCGTGGCCCTGCTGGGCAGCAACGGCGCCGGCAAGTCGACCCTGAACAACAACGTGTCAGGTCTCTATCGCCCGTTCGGCGGCACCATCACGTTCCATGGCCAGGCGATCACGGGCGCGCCGTCGATGCGCATCGTCGAAGCGGGGCTGGTGCAGGTGCCGGAAGGGCGGCGCGTCTTCCCCAACCTTTCGGTGCGCGAGAACCTCGAACTCGGCAGCTATCGGCGCGGCCGCGCCGCGCGGGCGAAGAACCTCGAGCATGTCCTGGCGGTCTTCCCGCGGCTCAACGAGCGGCTGACGCAGCTTGCCGGCACGCTGTCGGGCGGCGAGCAGCAGATGCTGGCGATCGGCCGCGGCCTGATGAGCGAGCCCAGGCTGCTGATCCTCGACGAACCGTCGCTCGGCCTGTCGCCGCTGCTGGTCGAAGAGATGTTCGCCCTGATCAGCCAGCTGAACCGCGATGGTCTGGCCATCTTGCTGGTCGAGCAGAATGTCGTTCAGTCGCTCGCCATCGCCCATCGGGCCTACGTCCTGGAGAACGGCCGCGTCGCTCTCTCCGGCGCGGCAGCCGAGCTGGCCGAGCATCCGGAACTACGCAAGAGCTATCTGGGTCATTAGACTAAAGACCAGGACGCGCGGTTCAGGCGGGTGTCGCCTAGGCAGGACCGGCAGATGACGCGACGGCGGCGGGGCCGAACCGCGGCGGTTGCGTCAGGCGCAGCTTCAGGCCCCACGGGAAGCCGGTCGCGAAATGGTAAAGCCCGGCCGCCGCGGAGCCGATGCCCATGCGGTTGCCCGCGAGGTACCAACCCGTGCGCAGCAGGTGCGTCATGGAAAAGGTGTCCAGGCGCAGCGCGTAGGCCGTGAAAACGGCCGCCTGCACGCGCATGGCCACCTTCATGTGGTGCACGAATTGCGCCCGTTCCATCCAGTTGTCGTGCTCGACCACCGGCCGCGGCGCATAGACCAGCCGACAGCGGTTGAACAGCAGGCGATAGGAGAACTCCGTGTCCTCGCCGGTGCCGATGCGGGAACCCGGACCGAGCATTTCGTTGAACAGCCCGACCCGCTGGAAGGTTTCCTTGCGGAACGACATGTTGTTGCCGCCGCCCAACACGAGATGCGGCGCGGCGGGTCGATCGACGACGCGGCGCGTCGGCGACTGGATGAGCGCCGGGCAGATCATGCCGTCGGCTTCGCTGACGCAATCCCAGGTCGCCGCTCCGGTCGTGCCGTAAGGCACCACCCGGCCATACACGCCCAGCGCCTGCGGATCGGCGGCGAACTCGGCGGCGATGGACTGCAGCCAATCGCGGGCGCAGACGCAGTCGTCGTCGGTGAAGACCACGATGTCTGCGGCCGCCTCGCGGATGGCGATGTTGCGCGAGATCGCCACTCCCACCGTGTCGGTGGCGATGTAGCGCACGCGTTCGTCGGCGATGGCGGCCATCGCGTCACGGGTGGCGTTATCGGTGCTCTGGTCGACGACGATCAGCTCGAAGTCGGTGTAGGAATTGGCCAGCACGCTGACGACGGCCCGCTCTACCTTGCGGGCGCGGTTGCGCGTGCAGACCAGCACGGACAATGAAGGTTTTCCCGATCTCACGGCGATAAAATGCCCGCCTTGCATGGACGCGGCTCGTGTTCATCCGGTGGTCCAACCGTCACCGCGTGACCGCGCCGGATATGCGTCCGCCGCCATGCGAATGGCCTGCCTCTTCTGACTGTCTCGTTCAATCGTCACGGCCACGCCACAACTTAGTCACGTTCACCTCGGCAGACGCCGTGTTACGAGCAAACTGGGACGTGTGGACTTTCAGCTCGACTCGAAGGACTCCAGCGCTCGCCGCTGACGTGGCGGAGCGTCGACCGGTGAAGCGTGCCTGCAGAGGGCGGCCGGCGGGTGCTGCTTCCGGCAACGCTGCCGCTTCACCGGCCGTGCTGCCCACCCATCCGTCTGTTCGCTGTTGCAGGGAGCCGACGTGGCGATACCGCTACATTATTGGCCCATGGCCCGTGCCTGAGAAGGAAGTGCCATGAGCAATCCGGCTCCGGCGATTTCGCCGTCTGACGAAAGGCCGAGCGTCTCGCGGCGGCGCATTGCGGTGAACTTCCTGGCACTGGCGGCCACCAACGTATTCGGGCTGGTGGTCACCATCCTGATCAGCGTCTATGTCCGTCGCGCCATGGGTCCGGAGGCGATTGGTCAGGTGAGCTGGGCCATGGCGGCCGTGGCCTATGTCTCGGTGTTGGTGAGTCCCGGCCTCCTTTTTGTCGGCCAGCGCCGGCTCGCCCAATCACCGGAGACGAGTCAGTCGGTGATCGCCCTCCTGCTCACGCTGCAGACCCTGCTGGCCTGCGTGGCCTACGCTTTCGTCCTGATCGCAGCATCGCTCGAACCGCGTGGGCCCGTCGTCAGCATCCTGCTTGTCATCCAGGGGGCGACGCTGTTCGCCACGGCCTGGAACACGGGCTGGGCCCTGCAGGCTCATGAACGCATGGTGGTGCCCAGCCTGGCCGGGCTCGCCATCAACTTCCTCCAGCTGCCCGCCCTGATGCTGCTGGTGCATGGCCCAGGCGATCTCACGCTCTACGCCGTTCTTGTCGTAGCTTTTGCCTTCGGCTCTGTCGTGTTCAACTTTGCCTATCTGGCGCATCGCGGCATCTTGCGGCCGCTGCGGCTGCGCCCGACGCTCGCCGGCGTGCGCGGCACGCTCAGCGAGGCCTGGCCGTTGGCTCTCACCCAGGCAGCGCTGCTCGTGATCGCCAACAGCGGCATCCTGCTCCTGGGTTTCACCGACGGCGACGATGCGGTCGGCCAGTTCGCCTCGGCCTATCGACTGATGCTGGTGGCCAACGTCGTCACCGCGGCACTGTGGAATGCCTACTTTCCGGCATTCGTTCGCACCGAGAGCACCCCCGAGCAGGCCGTGCGCCTGTCGCGCGAGTATCTCGGCCTGCTCGCCTGGATGGGCCTGCCGATGGCAGCTCTCGGGTGGGTGTTCGGTCGCCACGTGGTCGAGATGCTCTACGGCCCGGCCTTCGCGCCAGCCGGCCAGTATTTCGAATGGCTCTGTCTCGCGATCGGCCTCAACTTCCTGAATTATGGCGTGGTCTCGGCCCTGGTACCGTGGGGCCGAGGCGACCTGCAGCTGAGGATGACCGCCGCCACCGCCGTGCTCAATCTCGCGGTGACCGCCATAGCGGTGCCGCTCTACGGGGCGTGGGGAGCGGTGGCCGCCGTCTTCGCGTCGGAACTGCTCGGGCTGGCGCTCGGCATCGCGACACGTCGCGGCCTTGGCCTGTACTGGCATCCCATCCTGCCCGCTGTCCTGCCGCCGCTTCTGTCCTCGGCTGCAGCACTTGCCATCATCGCCGCACTGCCGCGCCGATTGGACCATCTATGGTGGCTGGAACTGGGCGGGGGCGCGCTCATCGTGGGCCTGTGCATGCTGGTGATTGAACGTCACAGGCTGCGTTACGCCTGGCGCGCCTTCCGCTCGCGGTAGCCACACCTCATGCCATCGACCGGCCGACGCAACCGGCCATGCGTTGTGACCAAGCTGGGGCACATTGCGACTGTGGTTCGGTCCATCACGTCAGATATGCGAAGATGACGCCATCCACCGTACGGCGCTTGTCGCGCCATAGCGGTACACAGTGACTATCCGCTACCGGTGCAACCTGTTCACGGCCACATGACCTTTTTGCAATCCCAGATCTCGCGCGTCAGACACTCATACAAGCTCGCGAAAGTTCGCAAGCTCGCCACACGCGGCTCCACGATCAGGGACTACTACACACGCCACGCGGTCGTTAAGCTCAACATCGGCTGCGGACCGGCAATCAAGCCGGGTTGGCTCAACATCGATATCGACCCACGGCTGGACGGCGCGATCTACATGGATGCGACGCAGCCCCTGGCGCTCGACGATGCTTCCGTGAGCTTCGCCTACTCCGAGCACATGATCGAGCATGTGGGACTGAGCGACGCCATCGCGATGCTCCATGAGCTTCATCGGGTGTTGCGACCGGGCGGCATGTTGCGGATCGCGACGCCGGAGATGGATAAGATCGTGGGATTGAAGAACGGCAAGCTGGACCCCCGCCAGGAGGACTACGTGCGCTTGTCGAACACGCAGTTCGGCAGTGAATTCGAACGCTCCTCGCCACAAAACTCCTGCTACGCGATCAATCGAACGTTCCACGAATGGGGACACCGCTTCATCTACGATCGCTTGACACTGGAATCCGTGCTGTCCCATGCGGGATTTCGCGACGTAAGGTTCTGTGAGATCGGCCAAAGCGACATCCCCGAATTCCGTAATCTCGAGACGCATGGCGATTACTCGGGCGAGGAATTCAATCGTTTCGAGACCATGATCGCCGAGGCGTCGCGATAGCGCGTCCTGTTAGAGCGCTTCGCCGGCCGCCCAGCCGCTCGACCAGGCCCACTGGAAATTGTAGCCGCCCAGCCAGCCGGTGACGTCGACCGCCTCGCCGATCACAAACAGGCCCGGCACCTTCTTCGCCTCCATGGTGCGTGACGACAGCTCGCCAGTGGCGACGCCGCCTACCGTGACCTCGGCCTTGGCGTAGCCTTCGGTGCCGGTGGGCACGATCTTCCAGGCCTTCATCCGCTCGGCCAGCGCATCGAGATCGCGGTCGCGTGCGGTCGCCATGGTCCCTTCGGACGCGAGGTGCTGGGCCAGTCGTTGCGGCAACACCTCGCCCAGCACGGTGCGCAGCTCCGCCCTGGGTCGCGTGCGCTTGCGGTCCTTCAGGAAGGACGCGGCATCGAGGTCGGGCAGCAGGTCGATCACGATCTCCTGTCCATCCCGCCAGTAGGACGAGATCTGAAGGATGGCCGGCCCCGACAATCCGCGATGGGTGAACAGCATGGCCTCGCGGAAGCTCGCGCGTCCCGAGCGCGTCACCACCTCGAGCGACACGCCGCTCAGCTCCGGCACTTTCAGCGTGAGCGGCACGAGTGCCGGCCGTGTCTCGGTGAGCGCAAGGCCGAAGCGGCGGGCGACATCGTGCGCAAAACCCGTCGCGCCCATCTTGGGAATCGACAGGCCGCCCGTCGCGAGCACCAGCGACGGCGCGGTGAATGCGCCGTGGTCCGTCGCCACGGCGAAATCGTCGGGCTTGTCGATGCCGGTGATACGATGCGCCACCTTCACCTCGACACCGACGGCGGCGCACTCGGCCAGCAGCATGGCCACGATCTGCCGCGCCGAGCCGTCGCAGAACAGCTGGCCCAGCGTCTTCTCGTGCCAGGCGATGCGATGCTTGTCGACCAGGGCGATGACGTCGTGCTGGGTGTAGCGCGCCAGCGCCGATTTGCAGAAATGCGGGTTGGCCGACAGGAAGGCCTCGGGCCGGCTGCCGAGGTTGGTGAAATTGCACCGTCCGCCGCCCGAGATCAGGATCTTCTTACCGACCTTGTCGGCGTGCTCCAGCACCAGGACACGCCGCCCGCGGCGGCCCGCACTGAGCGCGCACATCAGACCGGCAGCGCCACCGCCCGCGACGATGACATCGAAGCGCTGCGATGCGCCGACGTTCACGCCAGCGCCGTCCTCACGATCCACAGGCCGACCACCAGCCCGATGACGGCGCCCACCACCGAGCCGCCGACATAGAGCGCGGCCAGCAGATGCTCATGGCGTTCCCACAGCAGGACGGCGTCGAGCGAAAAGGCCGAGAAGGTCGTGAAGCCGCCCAGGATGCCGGTGGTGAGGAACAGCGGCAGATGGCTTGGAGGGCCGGCGCGCTCGGCGAAATAGCCGGCGATCAGGCCCATCACCAGCGAGCCCAGGATGTTGATGACGAAGGTGTGCCAGGGGAAGTGAGTGCCGAGGAAATGCGCTACCCAGACGTTCATGCCGTGTCGGATCGAGCCGCCGATGCCCGCCCCCACGAACACCACGATATATGCCATCATCGCCGGCCGCCTCCGAAGCGCGTCTTCCAGTCGGGTACCGCGGTCTTGTAGGGCAGCGCCGTTGCCTCGTACACGCCGCGCGCCACGGCACGGGCAAGGCAATCGGCCGCAGCCGTGCCGAGCTCGGTCAGCACTGGCGGCTCGCCGCCCGGACCGGCGCGACCAGTAGAAGCGGCAAACACCGTGTCGCCGTCGTTCGGCGCATGCACCGGCCGCAGCGCCTTCGCGAGGCCGTCATTGGCCATGATGGCGAGCCGCTTGCACTCGGCCTTCGTGAGGGTGGCGTCGGTCGCGACCATGGCGATGGTCGTCGCAGTCGCCGGCGCCGGCTGGCCCTTGAAGCGCACGGCCAGTGCCTCGGGCGGTATTTTCTGCGGCCAGCCGAGGCCGCCGAATTCGGAACCTTGCTCGAAGGGCGCCGCCCAGAAATGCGGTCCGTCGCCGATCAGCGCCGAGCCGACGGCGTTCACCGCCGCGAGGGCACCGACCGTGAAGCCGTGCCGAGTCCGTTTGCTCGCAGACCCCAGCCCGCCCTTGGACGTGACCGTGGTGGCGCCATAGCCCGCGCCCACCGTGCCCAAGGCGAAGTCCTGGGCCGCGGCGAGTGCCGCGTCGCGGCCGAGGTCCCAGTAGGGCGGTCGCTTGTCCACCGGCACGGTCAGCCAGTCCTTCTCGCCGCCGTTCATCAGGTCGAAGAGGATGGCCTGCACCGCCACCGGCAGGGTGAGGCCGCCGAACTGCGCGCCCTTGCCCTGACGGCACAGCACCGCGGTGACCCCGCCCGCAGCATCGAGGCCGTAGAGCGAGCCGCCCGACAGCACGACGGCGTCGATCATGCCGAGAGTCATCTCGGGCTCGAGCAGCGTGACGGCGCGGTCGCCCGGCGCGCCGCCGAGCGTGGCCACGCTTGCGACGACGCTCTTTTCGAACACGGCCACTGTGACGCCAGTCGCGGCCCGCGCATCGTGGGCGTTGCCGACCAGGACACCGGTCACGTCGGTGATGAGGTTCCTCACGTCAGGTGCTCACCACCGTTCACGTGGATGGTCTGCCCGGTGATGAAGGTGCCTTGCGGCCCGACCAGCAGGCGCACCATGGCGGCGATCTCGTCGACCGTACCGAAGCGCTTCAGGGGGATCGGCCGATTCATGCGGCTCGGCGGCGCCGGCCCCGCCGAGGCCGCGCGCGTGGTGTCGATGGCGCCGGGCGCCAGCGCGTTGCAGGTGATGCGATGCGGCGCCAGCTCGACGGCGAGTGCGCGCATCAGCCCCTCGAGGCCCGACTTCGACGCCGAGACGTGGCAGCGATTGGGCGTGCCGACATGGGTCGAGATGCCGGATATCGCCACGAAGGCTCCGCCCTGGCCCTTGGCCACCATCTGCGGAATGAACGCCTTGCCCAGCAGGAACGCGCCGTCGAGGGCCACCGACAGGATCTCGCGCCATTCCTCGAACGACATGTCGAGGAACGAGGTCTGGCGGCGCAGGCCGGCGTTGCTCACCAGGATGTCGACGCCACCGAACGCCTTGGCCGCCTGATCGGCAAGCCGCGGCGGCACTTGTGGATCGGAGACGTCGCCCATGGCGGCGACGGCCTTGCCGCCCGATGCCTCGATCTCGGCCACGACCTCGTCGACCGCCGCCTTGTCGGCACGACCGTTGACCAGCACCGACGCGCCGTCGCGCGCAAGCGTGAGGGCGATCGCGCGGCCGATGTTGCGGCCCGCGCCGGTGACCAGGGCAACCTTGCCCTGCAACGGAAGCGGTTGTGTTGGCATGGCGGGCCCCTTTGGCAGTCAGCGAAACGCCGCAAACTGCCAGCCCACCCATTGGCTGTCGACAGGCCGTATCGTCAGCCGGCGACGATATATGCCTTCAGCGCCTCGGTCTCGTGCTGCGCCTCTTCGAGCCGCGCCTTGACCACGTCACCGATCGAGATCAGTCCCACGAGTTCGCCGTGATGGATCACCGGCAGATGCCGGAAGCGGCCGTTGGTCATGGTCTGCATCACCTCGTCGATCGAATCGTCGGGATGGCAGCTCACGACCTCGCGGGTCATGATCTGACGGACCTCGAGCTCCATCGCCTTGGCGCCATGGGTCGCGAGGGCGCGCACCAAGTCGCGTTCGGAGACGATGCCGACGACCGTGGCCCCGTCTTTCAGAACGAGGACCGAGCCGATGCGCTTGACGCTGAGCTGCTTGGCGACCTCGGCTGCCGTGGTATCCGGCGTTACTGAAAAGACGAGACCGCCCTTCTGCGAGAGAATGTCGGAGACGAACATGGTTTCCCCCTCCGCAATGTGGTCGAACGGTAAGTACAGCCACGGAGAAAGGTTCCGCCTTTCCCGTCTCTGCGATTCGATCACTAGTCGTGAAGGCGCGCCAGCGTCGATTTGTGCATTCCGGATGGTCTTTTCCCGGCCTTCCGGGCCTGCTACGAGCGCGCGCAATGACGCCCACGCCCTCGCTGTCCTCGCCCCGGCAAAAGGCCGAAGCGCTGCTCTATCTCCTTGGCTTCATCGCCTGCATTCCGGCCGCCAACTGGATGATCGGCCACGTCGGCACGGTCTGCCCGCCGCCGTACGGTCCCTGCCTGGTGCCGGTCTGGCCGTGGGGGCCCAAGGACATGCCCTTGATGGCGCCGTCGGGCGTGCTGCTGATCGGCCTTGCCCTGGTGTTGCGCGACATGGTGCAGCGCAGGCTGGGCCGCGCCGCCGCACTCACCGCCATCGTCGCCGGCGCCCTGCTGTCGGGCGCGGTGGCGCCGCCGCCGCTGGTCTACGCCTCGGCCGCGGCATTCCTGCTGTCGGAGCTGGCCGACTTCGCCGTCTACACCCCGCTGCAGTCGCGCGGGCTGGTGCTGGCGGTGCTGGCGTCGAGCCTGGTCGGCCTTGTCGCCGACAGCATCCTGTTCCTGTGGCTGGCTTTCGGCAGCCTCGACTTCCTCGCCGGCCAGATCCTCGGCAAGCTCTGGATGGTGCTGGCGTCACTGCCGTTCATTCACTGGATCAGGAAGCGTGAGATTTCCCGATCGGCAGCGTGACGCGACAGGCGAAAGTCTCGGCTTGCATGCAGGCCGCAGGCACTTCTTAATCGCGTCCGTCTGATTGGGGGAATTCTCGATGTACAAGTCAATCCTGGCCGTGTCCGAAGGCGGACCGGATGCCGGCATGTCGTTCAAGCTCGCGGCCCGGGTGGCCAGCTTGTTCGACGGCACGGTCGACGCCCTGCACCTCCCGGTCGGACCGGCCGGCGGCATGGTGGGCGGCCTGGCGATGAGCGGCGAGGCGATGCCGCTGATCATGAACATCGACGATGAGCGCCTGGAAGCGCGCGCCAAGGAGAGCGAGCGCACCTACGCCGAGGTCATCGCGCCGGTGAAGGGCGCCACCTACACCGCCGCCAAGACCGCGACGCTCGACACGCTGGTGGCGATGGGCCGCTGCTCGGACATCATCGTGCTGGGCCGTCCCGGCGCCGACCCCGAGAACGTGGCGCCGGCGACTGTCGAGGCCGCCATCCACGAATGCGCGCGCGCCGTCATGATCGCCCCGCCCAACCCCGGCAGCGGCGGCTTCGGCAACGTGATCGTGGCGTGGAACGGCAGCTTCCAGGCGGCGCGCGCCGTCGAATACTCCCTGCCCTTCCTCGCCAAGGCGTCGACCGTCACCATCCTGGTGGTCGGCAGCACGCCGGACGATGTCGGTGCAGCCTACCTTGCGCGCAATCTCGGCCGGCATGGACTGAAGACCGAGATCGACGCCATCGATCCCGGCGCGGTGTCGGGCCGCGCCCGCGGCCGCGCGCTGCTCGACTACACCCACGGCAAGGGCTCCGACCTTTTGGTGATGGGCGCCTACGGCCGCGGCCAGGTGCTGAGCTTCCTCGGCATGGGCGGCGCCACCGGCAAGGTGATCTCGTCCTGCCGCGTGCCGCTGTTGATGGCACATTAGCAGCTCGTCCCGCAGGTTTTGACGGGCTGAACGGCGAACGGAATCGCATTCGTGCGGCGCGCGAAATGCCCGCAAGACATTGATGCCGCTGATCCTTCCGGCGCTGGCTCCGGCCGCGCACTGTCGCTTGGAACGCGACAGAAACGACAATGCGCGTTCCTCGCCGCGGCGCTTCGAGGGCCAAGTGCATGCAATGCCGTCATTGTCGGCGATTTATCGGTATTTCCGGCATTTCCGACAGAGGTCGTAGCGTTGCCTCGGAAGCTGACCCACTACCGATGGGGGCTCCGGGCGAATTCGGACAGTTACGCAAGTTTCGCAATTGGTTTTCGAATGCAGGAAAAAGCCGGCACGGCGCCTGCCGTACGCGATGGATTTCGGATGAACGATGCATAGAGCAGAGCCGCCGGGAGGCGAGCGCATGGCGAATATAACTTAGGTTGGCTTTCTAGTCAACCAAGGTTATAATTATTGCGTGCCGTCCAGCGTCGAATTGCCGATCTTGTCGAGCATCGAGGCCAAGCCTTCCTCGCGGTTGGCCGCATGGTCCTTGCCATCGAGGAAGGCGACCTGCTCGACGAGCAGCAGGCTGGTGCCCTCGCCGTCGGCTGACAGCGCGACCGTGGTGAGCGACACGGAGACCGGCTCGCCACGGCTGGTCATCGAATAGCTGAACACGATGCGCCGGTCCGGCACGATGTCGAGATAGAGCGTGTCGGCGACGAAGCACGGATCGTCGCGTGGCCCGAAGCGCTTCAGCTCGCGGCCGCCCTCGCGGAAGTCGAAGCTCTGCTCGGCGATCACCCAGCGTCCCGGCACGTCCCACTGGGCGCGGGCCTTGGGCTCCGCCCACGCGGCGAAGACGCGCGCGGGGGCCGCCTTGTAGCGCCGCTCCAGGCGGATAGTGCCGTGCTGCGCGCTGCGCGCCGTCATTGCATCTCCAGGTACCTGGCGAGGTTGTCGAACAGGCCGCGCGTGCCGTGCTCGCGACTGCCGGCATCGTCGTAGCCGTCGAGGAACACGGCCTGCTCCGTATAGACCAGGCGCGTGCCGGCGCCGGCCGGCTTGAACTCGGTGGTGCCGAGCGAGACCGAGATGCGCGTCTTGTCCAGGTGCATCTCGTAGGTCAGCACGATGCGCTGGTCGGGCACGATGTCCTGGTAGATCGCATCGTAGTAGTGGATGACCCCGCCCGGCGGCCCGCCGCTCACGCTCTCGCGGCCGCCGACCTTGAAGTCGAGCTTGAGGTTCGACTTCTCCCAGTCCTCGGGCCCGCCGAACCAGCGCACTTTCGATTTGACGTCGGCATAGGCCGCGAACACGCGTGACGGCGCCGCTGCGAAGGTGCGCTCGATGGTGAAGGTCGCGTGCCTGGTCGATCGTTCGGTCATTCAATTCTCCTTGCTGGGGCGCGCGACTCCAGTCG